>CAZGMU010000139.1:0-10828 GCA_964526975.1 uncultured Planctomycetaceae bacterium | reverse complement strand
GACAATCCCCAGGCCGGAGCGCAGCCTTCGCCCGCCGACTTCGCCGAGAAAATTCGCACAGAACTCAACCACGCCCGCGAGCAAGTGGCCGATCATTTTTCGGTCGAAGAGCCAATTGCCAAGGCGATCCGCACAGTATTTGCCGAGTTCACCAAAAGTTGGCGCGGCGATGGAAAGCGGCGTCTGACCCGAGCACAAATGGCCGGCCTCGTACTGGCCGTGTTCCTCATCTTCGGTGGAGTGACATCCAGAAACAGCTCGTGGGTCGAACTTGCCATTCAATGCGGGGTCGTCTACGGGATCTATTACGCATTCTGGGCCTCCGTGATCCGCCCCGGCATCCGCCGCCACACCGGCGAGGCCGCTTTAGCGGCCGCGCCCCCACCAGTTTCCTCCCCGACACCTCCCCAACCCAACCCGATCGCCGATCTACGCACCGACGAAGCGAAACCAACCGCGCGGCACCAAACAACCTCGCTCAGCCGCTTTGAAGAAGCTCAGCGACGACGACGCGCTCGCACCGATTGGCGCGGCCGCGTCAACGAACAACTTGCCGCCAAGCCATTTCGCGAAAAGATTACCGAGCTTATCGGTTCCATGCTGATGGCGGCGGTCGTTGCTGCAATCGCCTCCTCGGTGTTGCCGCTCCTGTCGGGCAATCGGCCCACATCCGAAGTCATGGCCATGTACATCTGGATGACGATCGTCGCCACGCTCGGCAGTTGGGCGATCCTCATTCCGTCGAAGTTCGTCGAGGGCAGGCTCGAAGATCAGATTCCGATGCGCATCACGCTGATGCTGCTTGGTGCGCTCGTCGGTTTGGCTGCCTGGAGCATCGGCGAAGGATTGATGGTCACCATGCTCAGTTGGCGCGAGCCGATCGATTCCGGCCGAGGTTTGTTGACGCAAGAAATGCTCGGCTGGACCCGCAGCACGAATGGCGTCAACCCGGCCGTCGCGGTGTACGTTTCCTACTTCGCGTTTCTGTTCGTTATTCCTCGCTGGTGGCGCCACACCGAGTATACGCGCAACGTCCGGATGAGTTTGTGGTCGATCGCTAGCTGTATGTTTGTTGTCTGGATGCTCCATTTCTTTTGGTGGTTCCCACAACCGATCGGCCTGATGCTCGCCGGCATCATTTCGCTTGCGGTCCAATTGGCCAGCCCCTGGATGCCGCCGAGCCAGCGCCGCGCATTTAGCGAATCGGCAGAACAGGTGACATCATGACATCTGGCAGCGTTGGTATTGGAATCCCGATTTTCCTGTTGACCCTCTTTATTGGCGGCGGCGGAGTTTTACTCATACTGATCGGCACCGCCATCCGGACGAAGAAGCTCTGGATCGTTCCCGCTGGTTTAGGCGTGATGCTGATCACCCTTCTAGGCTTCAGCCTGTTGGCATGGCTTTTTTTTAGCGAATCGAGGTCGTACGTCAGCAATGTTCGCATATCGAAAGGGGTGAGCGTTTCCCACAATTCACACCTCGTTCAGACGCCACCAGGCGTTCAGACCTTCGATGTTGTGAACGAAGGCCGCCCTGCCATCACGCCCGGGACACCGCGAGCTACCACCTCCGGCGCGAAGAACTACATAATCCGTCTCCCTCTCTTGGTCGTGCTCCTCGCGTTCGTCGTCGCGACGCTGGCCCGCAGCGGTTCGTCGCCGGCCGTTGCCAGCCTGTTTCGCCAAGGTTGGGTTCTGATTCCCATCGTGCTTGTCTTCGGTGTTTTCGGCCTCTATTTCTTGGCCCGTTCTTTTTCCCCCGCTTACACCAATGTTCCTCCGCCTGCCGTCGCATTGCCTCCGGCCCTTGAGCCTCACTCCGTGGAAGTCGGGCAGGCTCGCAGTCGGTACATCGGAGCGATGAACACGCATCGCCCGACGGCCGAAATCGAGCAGGCCAAGAAGGCGTACGTCGACGCGCTCACAAAACAACGCCTCGCCAAGCAGCGCCGTTCGCAGCAGAAACAGATTGGCAAAACGCAAACAGACATTCTCGCCGAAATCGACCAGTTCGACGCTCCCCGCATTCCACTCACAGCCGAAGCTCCCGAAGCGCCGCCTGCGCCAAGCGTGCCTGTCCAAGCAGCTACGGTTGCTAAGTCGGTCGATAAGCCCGCCAGCGACGATCAATCTTCGGCAAAGACGAAACACGCGGAGTCCGGCAAACCAAAGGTTCGCCCAGCGTGGGTCGATGAATTGCCAAAGCGCACCGGGAACACGGCACGTGAAGTCATCACCACCGACGAGTATCAATCCATCGACGAATGCTACCAGGCCGCCGACATCTACTTGTTACTGAAAACCTATCAAAGGATTCAGGAACTCGTCGGCCAGCCGCAAGCCAATAGTCGTTTGCCCTCGCTGGCATTTAGTGGCAAACAAATCTTGAGCGACGACGGTCAAATCATCTGGGAAGACAGCGGATCTGGCGGGCGGGGGTGGAATGATCGCCGACTTTACTCGTTGGCTAGCATGGGGATCGGCGCAGACTATGTTCGCCGCGAGATCGTTGCGAAAGATCCCACGACTCATGAGTCGCGCGAATTCATCGATACCCTCGAGCGTTCCATCGGCCCCATGAAAAAATTGTACTTGCAAATCGAATTCACGCCGGCTGTCGACAACGACCTGCGCAGGCATTGGGACTCTTACTTTCGCCAGGAACGGCTTGCGGTGTTCAGCATCGGTGCGGGCTCGCTTTTGGCCTTTCTCGGCATCGTGTTCGCAATGTTGAAATTCGACACCGCCACAAAAGGCTACTACACGAAGCGGTTGTTTCTTGGAGTGCCAGCGGCCATAATTGGTGTCTTGATACTGTTGACGTTTCTCGACAAGTACACCAGCCTTTTATAGGCATCGCACACGGTCTCTGGTTTCTCGTTGCCAATGGCTCAACAGCCGTCGCCCGACACGCTGCTCGTGGAACAAATCCGCGCCGGCCAGCCCGACGCCTGGAATTTGCTCATCGCGCAATACGAAGGCCGGCTATTGTCGTTCGTCGATAGCCGCTTGCACCGCCGCGCTTCGAGTGAAGACGTCGTTCAGGAAACGTTCATCGGCTTCCTCACCAGCCTGCCGAATTACGATACGCGCCGCCCGCTCGAAAGCTACCTGTTTTCGATCGCCGCCCATAAACTGACCGACCACCTCCGCCGCGAAGGCCGCCGCCCGGCGTTGCCCCTTTCGTCCACGACTGCGAGCACCGGCGGCACCTGGGAGCTCGCCGGCAGTGCCCGCCCCGCGAGCAGCATTGCCCGCAGCGACGAACGCCGCGAGCTGGAGGAAGACGCCCTCGCTCAAGGCCTGGCCGAACAAATCAACCACTGGCGCGAGAAGGGCGACTGGGAGAAAGTGAAGTGCATGGAGCTGCTCTTCGTCCGCGGTGCCGCCAACAAGGAAGTCGCCGCCACGCTCGGCATCACCGAACAACAAGTCGCCAATTTCAAATTCGACTTTCTCGACCGCCTCCGCAAACTGGTCAAGCAACAACGCCTGAGCGATGATGTGTTTCCGGAACTATATCAAGAATAGGACCACGACGACACGACGACACGACGACACGACGACACGACGGACACGACGGACACGACGAGCAAGACAGGATAACAGGATCGGCTGGATGGACAGGATTGTGTAAGCACGATTCTTTCATCCCGTTTATCCTGCCGATCCTGTTATCCTGTCAAAGAACTGCTCTTCCGTCGTGCTCGTTGTGTCGTAGTGGTGAAAAAAGAAAAATGCCAATCGATTTTTCCAACTCCGAACTAGAAGCCTTCCTCGACGAAGCCCTGCCCGCCGAGCGAATGGCTGCGATCGAAGAGTCGCTTCGTGGCAGCGAGGAGCTGCAAAGGCGCGTGTCCGCCGTCAACGGCCGCCGCGACGCCGGAGTCCATTCGCTCGGCGAAATCTGGCGACGTCACCGCCTGAGTTGCCCATCGCGCGAGCACCTCGGCAGCCACCTCCTCGGCGTTTTATCGCAAGAAGAATCAGACTACATCAAGTTCCACCTCGAATCGATCGGCTGCCGCTATTGCGCCGCGAACCTAGGCGACCTCCAATCCCAACAATCGGCTGCCGAGTCCGAGGCCGCCCACCGCCGCCAGAAATACTTCCAATCCAGCGTGGGGCACCTCCACAAAAAATAACCCACGTCCAGCACTCAAAGACGCGCCTTCAGCCCACTGCCCACTTCGGACTGGCCCACGCCCACTTCTGGACTGGTCGCTTAAGCGACCAGTCCCTCCCGTGCCACTACAACCGCGGCTCCTCCAACAGCATCGAAAAATGTCGCCGCGGGTATAAACAAAACGAATACTCCCGCGACCGCAAGATCACGTCGCCACGTCGTCGTAGTTGCTGGTCGTCTTGCTCCCGTTCGATTCGTTCTCGCAACAACGTCAGGAATGGCTGCAATGCATTGTTCGCAGCAACAATCGCTAAGTGCCGTTCCCGAGCGTTCTCCGGCGTCTTGCCTGTGCGCACCCAGCGCAATTTTTGGGCGATCAACTCCGCCGGTGTGCCTTCGCCGTTTTCCGCGACGAACCGTTCAGGATGGTACTTGAGCTCGCGCAACTGCTGCTGCCATTGTCCTGTCTCTCCACATTCAATCGCGTCGCACGAAATCGGCAACCGCAGCGTGGCCGAAACGGTCGCAAACTCTGGAGGCTCAAAGCCGAAGAACAGCCGCACGAGATGATCGGTCACCTGATCGTACTTGGCCCCGCCAATCCCGTGCAAAAATAAATCGCCTAGCACCACACGGGCAAAGAGCGTGGTCGTCAGCGCTCGCGTCCGCAGCTTGATGCCACGCGCGGGCAGTTCGGCCAACTGCTGCACGGCCGATGCCGCATCGCGATCATCATTCAATGAGAGCGATACATGGACTGACTGCCGATCCGTAATCAGCAACTCGTCGGCCGTTTGCTTGGCAAAGAGCGGCCTCCGCTCGGGATCATCTTTCGACCAAATCCAGAATGGCGCTTCCAGCCAACCATCGGTTGCCGTTAGGTCCGGCACCGGTTGAGCATGTCCACGAATTCGGTGAGCCCGTCGATAGCGGGCCAGCGAATCGTTGTAAGCCGTCCAAAACCGCGGCAGGTTCGCCAATAGATGAGCGACAAACCAGCCGAATTCCGGCAATTCGCACACGGCGCTCTGCGGCAATTCCAGCGTTTCATTCCGCCAAGTTTCTTCGAGCGCGTGTCGCCCCTGCGCCAATCGCAGCCCCAGATTTTTTTGTGCCGGATTGCGGGCCATCACGAGGGGCCACAACTCTGCCACGAGCGGATCACCCACGAACGGCCGCACGAGCGACGACGCCCGCTCCGCAAACGTGCTGAACGTCGCGGCGTCTTGGATCATCCGCTCTTCATGCGGCATTTCCGTCATCGGCTCGTCGTAAGCCACTGCCTGCACGCGCGGCTCGCCAATCGATCCCGTGGGCACGCGGATCGATGCGCTGCGACACGTATCGCTATCGATTAGCAAATGAATCCCAACGCCCGCCAGCTTGCGGGCTAGCGCCCCTAGCACGAAGTTCTTGTACCACACACCCGGATGAAACATCTCCGGTTGGTGCCCCGACAAGAGAAACGGAACATCCGTCAGCGCCGTCAGCTTCTGCCAGCGCTCGGGCACCTCGCGATATTGGCTCGTATAAGCAAGCGACTTCGCCAAGAGCGAGCGCCGTGCAACCGCGCTCAAGTCGGCAAGCGAGCGACCTTGCACATCGTACTGCACCTCCGCGAGTAGTTCGCGATTATGCGCAACGGCCTCCGGCAGCGCGTCCCACGATGGGGCAACAAGCGTCTGCCCGTCGCCAGACGGCGCGCGCAATATACGGTAATCTCGGGCACTTTCCATCAGCATTTTTTGTAGGACGGGCTTTAGCCTGTCTGCCTTCGATCATGACAGGCTAAAACCCGTCCTACTACGAACAGCCGCATCGACTCGAATCAGACTTCGGCGCTGCGGGCGAGGAAGGTAATACACGATTCGTTCCCGCCTCTCGCCTCAACCCGGGCAACTTCCCGGCCCGCTGCTCTGTTTCGGCGATGTCGATCGCCGTATCGAGCACGCGATGGTAGTATTCCATCCGCTTCCGTCCATCGTCCAGGCTGCCGCCGAAGCTGCGAGTTTCATCCAGGTAGATCAGCGGCACGGGCACCTCGACAATTCGCATCTGATGATACGCGGCCTGCACCCACACTTCGAGCGGCATACCATAACCAAGTTCCGTAATCGTAAACTTCGCCAGCGCCGGTACGCGGTACGCCTTGAAGCCGCAAAACGAATCGGTGATCGAAAGCCCCAGCCGCTCGTTCAGCTCGCGCGTAAGTTGCGTATTGATTTGTCGTCGTTCGGCTGGCGCCTGCTGGGCGACTTCCTTCGTGCACAAGTACCGGCTGCCGGAAGCAAAATCCGCATCTTGGCACGCCTCAACCAGGCTGCAAATTCGTTGCGGCGTATGTTGGCCGTCGCAATCGATCGTCACGAGTACGTCGTATTGATTCGCGACGGCGTACTCGAACGCCGTCTTCAGCGCCGCGCCGTAACCTTGGTTCTTCTCGTGACGAACCGTGTGAATATCCATGCGCGCTGCCAACAGCTCGCGCGTGCCATCCGTCGAGCCGTCGTCGACGACCAACACGTCTTTCGCATAACGCACGACCTCGTCCAGCACCGAGTTGACATGCGAGCGCTCGTTGTAAACCGGCAGCGCGGTCAAGAAGCGGGGCATTGAATCCATAGCGATGCCAATCCTCTAAAAAAACACAGGGCAGACTCTTCAGCCTGCCCGTCGATCCTCATGGAAATGATGGTGAGCCCACCGCCCCACTCATTTTAGATGGCCGCCAGAAGGGGTCAACCGGCCACGCGCAACCACGATGTTCGCGGATAGCCAGCTAGAGCGTTTTTTAAGTTGGTATAGCAATTGAGTGCGCTCGGGAGCATCGCTTGCGGTTTAGCGTGATACCGCAAGCGGCCCGCATTACAAAAGCAATCTCGCTACACCAATCTTAAAAACGCGCTAGCGGTGGAGCGTCCACTTCGGCAGGCGCCGCCGGTGCGGCTGGTTGGGTTGCGTCGACTTTGCCAGCATTCGCGGGCGAGTTGTCTTGCGACGAAGTGCCGGCATCTTCCCCGGCCACGAAGCGATATTTCAGCGTCCGTGGCCCATTCAGTTCTTCCAGCTCCAGCCACAGCTCCTTGCCCACGAGATCGGCGCCATCTTCCACGCGATACACTCTCCGATCCGGAGTCTTTCCCAACCGATACACCTGCACTCGTTGTGGCCGGTGTCCACGGGCCCGCAGTGAGCACTTGAAGTTGGTCGTATGGGGCGCGCTGTTGGTCATCGTCTGTTCGACGATCAACGTCCCGTCTTTATCCAGGTGAGATTTCACCTCGAGCGACAAATCTTCCGTGCCCACTTCCAAATGGCGATAGATGCTGAATTCGTATTTCTCATCCGCTTCCACCGTGAAGTCGATCCGAACCAGCTTCTTGCCGTATCGAACGCTCTTCAATTGAATATCGAGCGGAAATTTCATTTCCGCGTTGGGCGCTAATTGAAAGTTCGACTGTGGTGGTTCGATCGTCCAGCGGTCGGTCATATAACCGGGCACAATGTTGCCATCTTGCTCGTCACTGTCGCTTGTACTGCGATCTTGCAGGATTACGATCTTTGCCGTCCCACCGACGCCTTGAGGGAAATAATTCTTGAAGCGAAACTCATTGTGATGGGGCTTCGAGAAAATACTCGGTATCTGCCGCTGCGCAAATTCCGCGCTCATCCGCCATCGCGTCACGGCCTCGTTCAGCCCCAGCACAAATGTCGGCGTCGGTCCGACGTGAATTACCTGCTCTTTGCCTTGCGCTTCGGCGGCCTTTGATCTGCCCAGAAGGTCGAATTGCTGTACATTCGCGCCCAGATACAGCATTTCTTGCGTCGGCTCCTGGTTCCATGCCACCATTACGACCTGGCCATCGCCGCGCAAGAAGATGTGGTTCTCACTGCCGTTGGGCAATTGCATTTGGCCGATGTATTGAGCACCGCCCAGCATTGCCGCCGTCGTTCGCCAGGGGAGCAGCAGCTCCGTCGGCATCCCGTTCGTTCGCATCAATCCGTTCTCGTCATGAAACGGCTTGGCCACGATGATGGCGTCGGCCCCGTTCACTTTGGCGGTGATGATCCGCTTGATGAGCTCCGTCGCGCGCGCCTCGGAGGGGATTTGCGTATCATTCCCTTCCGACGCCTGGCTCGGCGGTTCGATCATCACCCATCGTCTGGCCGAGTTGCCGTGCGGCAAGGCGAGAAATTCGGCAAACTTCTCGTCGCTCAGCTGCTTGTCTGTGCAGAATTGCTCGAAATCCCAGCTCACGTCCCCTTGGTGCGAGTTCACGCCTGCCCAATCCCAGCTCATCCCCAGGCGCACATCCTGGCCGTAACGGAAGATCGCTGACCGTAGATCGGCGATTCGCTTCTTCAAGTCTTGCAGGCCTGCGAAGCTCGTGTCGTAGTCGCTGCCCAATTGCCACCATCGCACACGCAGCGATAACCGCGTCATTACCGGCTCCAGTGCGGCGGCCCAAGTCGTCGAGTCCTGCGAAAGCCATTCCGCGATGGGTGCCCCTCGGCTCGTCCGGCCTGCTGGCCCTGTTTGTGCAGGTGGCCGATCGATGATTCCCACGACATCGATATTAGACGCGCCAAGCAGCTCCACGAAACGAATGATCTCATCGCCGCGGCGCGGCTTCGATGCATCGAACCACAGCGGCATTTTCACCCAATTGATTCCAACTTCCGGCAACAGTCGGCTCAGATCTTGGAAGCACAATGGCCGGTCGGCATCCGGCAGCGTCCAACCAAACTCGCCACGTCGCGGCATCAGCAGCGGTGGCGCTACGACGAGGTCCACTGTCCGGGGTGGAGGCTGTCGTTTGGTGTCATTGTTTTCTCCTTCCGCCTGGGCGCTCTTCATCAG
Organism: uncultured Planctomycetaceae bacterium; assembly: GCA_964526975.1. Classification (GTDB taxonomy): domain Bacteria; phylum Planctomycetota; class Planctomycetia; order Pirellulales; family Lacipirellulaceae; genus JABDGM01. The sequence goes on along the minus strand of CAZGMU010000139.1, from coordinate 1,839 downwards.
CACGGCTACCCGATAAAATCCATAGTCCGGAATCTTCGGTTGCCAGGTTTTCTTGCACTCATATTGCTCGGGGGCTTTGTTTGCCTCGGTATCGGTCGACCCGCGGCCGGGATCGTCAACGATTAGCTTGCCGTCCAGCCGAAAGTGCTCGCGTTGCAACTCGTTGTTGGCTTCGTCGAGCAATTGAAAATCGATCTCCGGATTCTGTTCACGAATGCCCGAGAGAACGCAATTCACCTCGACGCCGTTCAATTGCGTATAGACATTGCATGCGCTATTGGTGGAAACATCGATCCGTGGTTGCCGCGCCATCCACACATCGCTCAGCGATACCCGTCCCTGCAAGTCTCCCTTGTTGCTCCGCTGTACCGAAAGATTCATCACCGCGCGTTTGATCGATGGATCACGAGGTTCCACCGGGCCTAGCTGGATCGTGTGCCAGCCATTCGTGATCGACAGCGGCTCCGACTTGGTCGTCTGAAGCACGCGGCCTTTCGCATCACAAAAATTAAGCGCGATCGTCACTTTGCTATTTTTGATGCCCGTGCTCTTCAGCTTTGCTTCGAACATATAGCTGAAGCGCGGCATCACTCGGATCGAGGGGCTCTCCACCTCGGCTGAAGCTCCGTCCAGGTCGATTCGCAAGCATTTCTTGCCGACCGCGGTTTCATCCTCTTGAATCCCGATGTTCACATAATGCGGCAAGCCCGAGCCGGTCTTGCGCACCCAGCGATCTGGCCAACCGTCGTAGTTCACGTCCCAGTCATCACCAAACGCACACTGAAAGATCGGCACCGCATCAAGATGCCGGCTCTCCGCCGCAATGGCCCGACCTGATAGAATCAACCCGACAACCACCGCGCACATCGCCGCTTGCGGCTTAGTGCCCCCCCTCCACCAAGATATTAACGTCTCAAACCCCATGCACAAATCTACGGCATTTTGAGCGCACCAACTTGGAAACCATTACGTTCCAAACGATTTCGCGAACGTCGCCAGTCCCCAGCCCCTAGTCCCCACTCCCCACCCCGCATGATCGTCAAAATCGGTATTCGAACGCGCAGCCTCCGTCAGCCTCTCCGCCAAGCCCTCACCACCGCTTCGCGGCTTGGCGCGACGGGTGTCGAAATCGATGCCCGCCATGAGTTGCGCCCCAGCGACCTTTCACAAACGGGATTGCGCGAGTTTCATAAGCTCCTTGAAGATCTGAATTTGCGTGTGTCGGCCATCGCTTTTCCCACACGCCGTGGCTACGACGATCCTGCCGATTTGGAACGCCGCGTTCAGGCCACGCAAGCGGCCATGCGCTTCGCTGCCGAATTACGGGCCGATGTTGTCATCAACCAGATTGGCCACATTGCCGAGAAACCCGAGGATGCCGCATTCCAACGCATGATCGAAGCGCTCACGGCCGTCGCGACTTTCGGCGAGCGCTGCGGCGCCCGCCTCGCGGCCCAAACCGTTCATGCCGCCCCGCAAGATCTGGCTCGCGTCATCGCGGCTTTGCCCGCCTATTCCACGGGCATCGACTTGCATCCCACCGGCCTCATCGAAGCTGGGCACTCCCTCGGTGAAGCGATCGAGTTGCTCGGCCCTCATGTGCTCCATGTGCATGCCTGCGATGCCGTTCGCGATCCAGCCACCCGCCGCACGACTGAAGTCGAACTCGGCCGCGGCTCGGCCGACTTCCCCGAAATTCTTGGCATGCTCTCCGAATTCAACTACCAAGGCTGGGCCACGATCGAACGCCAAAATTCCTCCAACCCCATCGAGGAAATCGAAAACGCCGTCGCCTACTTGCAATCACTCTAAAAGAACAAACACCGTTTAGCGTCGGTC
>CAZGMU010000138.1:0-10888 GCA_964526975.1 uncultured Planctomycetaceae bacterium | reverse complement strand
CCTTTTCGATGCCGCTATTGTCGAGCGACTCAGTCAGATCGGAAAGGATCTGGTTGAGCGTACTGGGGTAAAGGTTCATCGCCAGAGGATAAGCCTGCTGCGATGTCTGAACACCAAACGGGATCGTCGGAAGCGCGACCACGCGGCCACCCTGCTCGCGGGCCAACTCGCAGGCGCGATCAGCAACAGCCGCAACTTCGAAAACATCGGTCGCGTACGGAAGATGATTTCCGTGCGGCTCGGTTGCGCCGAAAGGCATCACGACAACATTCGGAAGCGCGGCGCGAAGCTGCGGGAGCGTGAGATCCGCAAGAAGATGCGGCTGCCGAGTGGGCACGGGTTGCGGCCTTTCGTTCTTTTACGCAGATGGTCGTGCGCGCGTCGCGCACGCAGTGGTTATGTTTCGTCCGGCTGATCTGCAATCGTAACGCGAGTGACGAAGTAATCCAAGGCGGGTTATGCCGCTGAAAACAAGCCTTTTAATAAAAGGGGACGGGAGTCTTTTATTTGACGGCGTGCTAGTGGTGTGATACGCTGGTGCGCATGCCACGGCGTGCTCGATCGATTGTGGGGGGCTATCCTTACCATGTGCTCAACAGGGCCAATGGGCGGCTACGGTTATTTCGCAAGCAGGCCGATTTCGCGGCGTTCGACGCGCTCGTGGCCGAGGCGGTGGAGCGAGTGCCGCTCCGGATCGTCGGGTACACGATCATGAGCAACCACTGGCACTTCGTGGTGTGGCCCAAGCAGCGGGCGGATGGGCAAGTGTCCGAATTCTTCCGCTGGCTGACCGTCACGCATTCCCAGCGGTGGCATGCCCATCATGGCACGGCCGGCATGGGACACGTGTACCAGGGGCGCTTTAAGAGCTTTCCGATTGCCGCCGACGAACACTTTACTGACGGTGCTGCGCTACATCGAGCGCAATCCGCTGCGGGCCGGCTTAGTGGAGCGAGCCGAAGAATGGCGATGGGGCAGTTTGTATCGTCGAGTGCATGGTACGCCGGACGAACAAGCGGTGCTGGCCGACTCGCCCGTTCCGTTGGGCCAGCGATGGTGCGAGCACGTCAACAAGCCCCAAAGCGAGACCGAACTAGCAGCGATCCGCCGAAGCATCGCCCGGGGGCAACCCTACGGTGGCGAGGCGTGGCGTGCTAAAGTCACCCGCCAATTAGGCCTCGAACACACCTTCCGCCCCCGCGGTCGACCAAAGAAACAGGTTGATGAAAATGCGAGCGATGAGCCTACGCTTCTGAAATGACTCTCGTCCCCTTTAAATTTTTGGTAGTGGGATGGGTTCCTGCCTCTTGCTTCCATCCGCTTATAATAACTATATGCAATGCTTGGAAAAGAGTATTCGTTAAAATGAGCCATGCTATGAGAGATGTACGGCTAAGAAAGGCTTTGAGAACTTTGTTGGTGTGTATAGGGTTTGTGGTGATTTTCGCCTCAAGGCTCCGCGTGGGTAAACTTCACCAACTGAAATGGTGGGAATGGATCGCTTTGGTAGTCGGATTCACCTCATCCGCAATCTTGTCTTGGCGACTTCTAATGGAATTACGCAAAGGGAAAGAATACGAAGAAATTAAAGGGGACGGGAATCAATTTACAGCAAATGATTCCCGTCCCCTTTAAAAATTTCCTATGATTCGCGTTGAGCTTCAAGACGAAAATGGGAATGCAGTAAGTGAAGGCATCAACGTGCCTGCGAGTTTAGTAGATCATCCGGACGATCCTCGCTTTAAGTGTCTTTGTTTTGTGGACCCGTATGGAGATACTATTTTCAATCGTTTTCAGTTGGATTCTTTGTTGGACGACATCCGCTTGGTCAAAAACAGCTTTCCTGAAGCCGCTTGTCAATACGCCCTGCAGTTACAAGAAATTGAAAATCTAATCGCACGGTGCCGAAAGGAGCCGCATCTGTACGTAAAGCTCATTGGCGACTGAGTGGGCAAAATTAAAGGGGATGAGAATCAATTTACAGCAAATGATTCCCGTCCCCTTTAAAGAATTCCAGCAGTGGGTAATATGTCTCGCAAAATAATCTTGGTCGGCCTTGCTATACTGCTTTCACTAAACGTTGCGGTATTCTTAATTCGGATGCGGTCTGGCTCAGATTGGGGAGATCAACTAGCGTCTGCGCGGGAGAAGGAGACCTCCCTTATCGCCAGCGGCTTGAGGAGACAACAGGGTTTACTTGCAAGGGACTATATTGCGGATATTGGTGCCCTTGTGAAGTCTCGCGCGTGGGCGAAGAAAACGCCGATTGGATTGTCGAAGGCGCAATCTGATGCAATTGTCCAACTTGACGATCTGCTACGAGACCTCAGGGTCTTTTCTTGGACCAGTGATGCCGACTATTTAGACGGTAACCCTGCTGACTACCAGCAATATCTAGACCGCAGCCGCTCTCGGCTCGGCTCGGCTATCCGCCATGCACAACGGATGGTATCGCTGGGCTTGTTATCCGAAGCGCAGGCGCAACTCGTGCTCTCGGACAATCTGCTCGCTAAGCGAAGCTTGTTCTCCTTAATGGATAGTGACGTCCAAGAACTGCTCGGCATGACTAGTGATCAGAAGGCGGCGGTTAATAAAGTCGAACGCGATTCCAGGTCGCGATATGCTCGTCTGCAGTCATCTATGGTCGGCTCCGATGACCTTGAGAAGTTGACGGCACAGATGTCCGCGATTGACCATGAGATAGACGAAGCTGCCCTAGCGGTCCTCACGGCAAATCAACGTGAATTATGGTTTCGGCTTACTTCAAAGCAGAATCATCCCGCTGGATCGCCTAATTTGCCTTCGTTGTCGGCTGCCGATACTGCAAGTATTAAGATTGACGATCAATCGCCCGTCTTGCGCACAATTAGTCGGCGGGCTGGTGAGCTGAAGTTGTCCGATCAGCAGAAACGTTTCATTAACGATCTTCAGGACGTCGCGCGGAAGGGGGTTGCCTGGATCGATTCAAAGCCTTTACCGGCCGATCAGAAGGCTAACTCCCGCTCGAAGTTCATTAAGCATGCCGAGCAAGTAGCATTACTCGGTATCCTTAACCAACAACAAGCTAAGCAAGTTCAAGCCACGATAAATTAGGATTTGAGGCAACATTAAAGGGGACGGGAATCAATTTACAGCAAATGATTCCCGTCCCCTTTAGCTCGAACTCGATGTTGTTCAAAACCGTCATCGCTGCACTCGCATTCGTACTTTTCGTATCGCGAGCTGCGCCCTTGATTCTCGCTGCGCCGCCGACGAATAACCAGTCAGTGGGCGCGCTACCGCCGGATCTTCCGCTTCCCGCCTCGCCTCCGTTGCAGGAAAAATGGCTTCGTGAAGCCAATATTCTGCAACCATACGGTCACTCTGCGTTCGTGGCGCTCACGGATAGAAAGGACCGTCCGGCGCGGCTTAAGAAAGAATTCGGCTTCAACGCGATCATTGTGCAGCCGCCTGACTCGCACAACACGATCGCCGCGGCCGCCGACAAGCTTTCGGAAAAACAATTCACGGATGGCATCGCCGCGTACCGTGCGGCCGGCTACCGCATCCTGCTCTACACGTCGGTCATGGCCCTCGGCCTCTCGCCTGAATTCCAAAGCGGTCAAATCTCGCGCGAACATCCCGACTGGCTGCAACGCGATCCCAAAGGAAATCCGGTATTAGTCTGGGGTGTGCCATGGCTTTGCCCGAGCACTGGAGCGCGCGAGGCCGCACTCGAACGTTGCCTGCGAATTGTGAAGGAGTACAACGCCGACGGTGTCATGCTCGACAACAATCAGTTCTTCTTCGCTACCGCCGGTTGGACCTGCCATTGCGATTCTTGCGCCAACGGGTTTCGCGACTATATCCACCAGCGGTTTGGCGACCAGCAATCAACGCAGTTGTTCGGCGCACCGCCCGAGAAATTGCAAATTCCCACCGATGAAGGGCCGCTCTATTTCAACTGGCTCCATTGGCGCAACCGCGTCTGGGCCGAAGTCAACGAATCGTTCCGTGCTCAACTTCGCAAGCAAAACCCACGCGCCATGCTGTTTGCCAACACCCAATACTTGTATGAAAACGGCATGCTCGCGTCCGATTCGCAATTCGAACGCGAAGATGTCGTGCTGAGCGAATCGTGCGGCCTGACTTCCCGCCAGGCGTCGCGAAAGATGTTTCTCGGCCAGGCTCTTGCCGCCGGGCGTCCGCTTTGGAATTACATCGGCACCTTCGCGAAGGCCGACGACTACACGGGCCTCTTGCCGCCCGAAACGATTGGTCCCGCGATCGCCGTTACGCTCGCCCACAACGCCCGGCCCTGGATCGTCGACGGTTTTGACGAAGGCCCGACCAACGCGGACTCGCACAAGTTGATGTCGAAGTTGCTCAGTTGGCATGCCGGTCATCCAGCGCTTTTTACCGGTGAACCGTGCTCTCGCGTTGCCGCGATCGTGTCGACGCAATCGCGAAACGTGCTTCATAGCCCGCTGACCCCGCCGCACGTCGACGCGCTCCAGGCGGCGGGTGTATCGCCCATCGGCCTGCGCGATGAGATGCTGACTCTCAACCGCTTGCGCAGGTTGGACGTCATCACGATCGAGTCGGCCGGTTGCCTTCCCAGCGACTCGGCGAAGGCACTCGCCGCCTGGGTTCGCGAGGGCGGAACTCTGGTCGCCGCGCCGGATACCGGCGCCTACGACGAGCTCGGCCGCAAACGTCTCAAGTCCACGCTCTGGGAAGCCCTCACCACGCTCGGCGTCGCGCCGGCGAGAGAGGTCACACTCGGCCGCGGCCGCGTCGTGGCGCCGAATGCGAAAGAATTCGCAACCACCGCCGTTCGCATCGCGCAGCCTCATTCGTTTATCGAGTCCTCTGCGAGTGGCGCCGAAGTCGTGGCATACCGCACCGCCAACTCGCTCCTGCTGCACATCATTCGACACGACCAACCCGGAGAGCCAATAAGTCTGCGCTTGCCGAAATCTTTCGCTGCAACGTCCCCTGCAAAGTTGTTTACACCTGGTTCGAACGACAGCCTATCTCTGCCGCTCACCGTTGGTTCTGACGGCGCTTCGCTCAAGCTGCCAAATTCGCCCCAATACTGCGTTGTTGAGATTGCGCTGAAGTAACGCAATCGACATTCGCCGCGCCCTCGCCGGGCATTTTTATTCTCGGGCAGAATCTGAATTGACTCCCGTCCCCTTAGTTCCGCCCCCCTTAGTACCGCCCATCTCCTGGAACCCCTCTCTCGGGCTCCGCCTGCTCCAATCCTGACTTTACAGTTCTCCTGTGAGGCGGCTGATTTTAGTTGAAGCTGGCAAGTTTGATCTTTATCATTAATTATTTGGTTGGGTGATAAAGCCGTGATTCTTGGACGCGATTGGTTTCCCCAGGAGGAGACTCATGCAAGATTCGACTCTGTGCCGTGCGATCGCGATGGCACTGTTGGTTGGGGGCAACATAGGGATGCTGTGGTGCGATCATGCTCAGGCAGTTGTGATCGATGATTTTTCGAGCGGACCAATCGTGCTCACGGCGTCGAGCATGGCTAGTACACCGCAATTGCAAAGTGGTTTAGACACAGCGTCTGTCATTCGCGGAGAACGACGCTGGACGGTACAAGCGTATTCAATCGTTGGCCCCAGTCCTCTGACAACGGTGACAGTCGATGCTCTCTTCGGAGAGATGAAATTACAGACCGCTGCTTCCAATAACGGCAGTCTTCGTCTGCAATATGGGGCGTACGACGATCAATTGGCGCAATTGGCGGTCGACCTTACCGCGGGCGGGCATAACCAATTGCGGATTGATTTCCGCGAACTCCCCGCCGATCCGGCGAAGATTTTGAGCTTCGTGATTTCCGCGGATACCGTTGGGCCGGGGATTTCCGGCACCTCCCGGTCGTTCCTCAATGAGATTCGGCAATTGGGAACGTCGGGTACGCTTTACGTGCCGTATTCGCTCTTACCAACTCCCAATTTCGCCGACATCGACATTTTAGGACTGACGATCAGCGTAGCGGCCAATACGACGGTAGCCATCACCGACATCCGCACAGTTCCCGAACCATCTGGGGCATCAATGCTGGTTTTTGCCGCCATGGTAGTTCTCAAGCGACGAATCCGACGCCCGAAATCAAAGGGGTGCTCGCAGAAACGCAGCGACACACATTTGCGGTCAGCGGGATGAAAAAGGTCGAAATCACACAATAGCTACCGCATGCTTGGTTTAATAGAGACTCCCGCCCCTTCCGCCTCGCTGCGGTTTTGCAGGGCGGAAGCCCAAAATGGATCAAAGAGCCTTTGCCACCTCACCACCGACGGCAAAGGCAAGTTGGACGTAAACTTAAGGGGACGTGAGTCAATTCGTCGCGAAGCCGCCCCCTAAATTTACCCGTCATGTCGCGAATTGACTTCCGTCCCTTTAGTCGGTCCATGCTCTTTAATCATCAAGCCGTCATTCTAATGATTCGTGCGGTCATTGCGAATCGCATTGGCCGGATACGTGGCCGTGTGAATCTTTCTCAGCTTGCGGATGGGGGATATGACTTTAGCAAATTTCTCAGCCGACCGGCAGCAAACGGACGCGAATCCGTCTCGGCGTAACGAACACAACGGCGCCTGCCATGAGTTCTGTGCTGGCCGTTGATACGACTTGGGTGAGGATCACCGCCACTTGATCGCCTTTCAATCATTCTATACGAATTCGAATGACGGATGGAGACGTTGCGCCCGACACGGCCAACGCTTGGTGAAAGTCGGCATCAAATGTGACGACTACTGCCTTCTGTTTCGCGGCAGCATCAAGAATTGCATCGTCGCCAGCGTCCGACAGCCCCAAGTCGGCGGCATGTTCGGCCACGATGCCAGCAGAGCCAAGTGTTTGACCGTGGTTCGCGGCAAACCTTGATCCAAGGGTAGCTTCATGCCGTGTGGAGTTCCACTACACGGTCATCCAGGTTGGCGGCGGCATATTCTAACGATTGTCGAATGTCTTCGTCTTCCAGCTCCGGGTATTCGGCCCGAAGCTCTTCGCGGTCGGGATAGGTTGCCAAAGCTTCCAACACGCGACGCACGGTCAGACGCATTCCACGAATGCACGGCTGGCCATTGAGCTTCGCCGGATCGGACGTGATGCGGTCGAAGTTTGCCATGTTTCGTTCCTCGAATAGTGCTGCTTTGATTTTACTCAATCTCGGCCATCTACGCAGCCGCTGTTCAGCCCAACAACCACCACAAGACGACCAAGCCAACCGGAACCAACCACAACAGCCAGACACCTTTGGCCGGTGCCAGTTCGGACCGCGGTTCAACATGCTCGGTTGGCGGCGCCGCAGCCAGAGCTGTCAGCAAGTCCTTGCCGGCCACGACGTGTAGTAGTTCTTGTTCGCATTCCAGGTCTCTATCTCTATTAGACCACCACGGCAAGATCGTCAGCTTGATTGCCCTGCCACCCCCCGTCGCCCCCTTCTTTATACACCCCTAAACCAGCATCCCAATACTCCTCTGCTCCTCGTCTCCATACTTTGCTGGGCGCGGGCTCCCGAGCTCCTTCGATTCCAAGTCCCCTCCGCGCCTCGTGCGTTTCCTCCTTAACACAAAACCTCCACACTGGCCAAAACTGGGGTATTGAACATAGGTCCACTATCTGCTAACCTGTGGACACAACCTGCAAATGCGATCCGCTCTGCCCCACGGCGGAGCGATTCGCCTGTTCTTTGAAAAATTGAATAGATCGCTGTCGGCTATCAGCTCTTGGCTGTCAGCCAGAATGCGCTACCGCTGCGCGCCAAGCGGTATTAGCGGGACTTACCCTAGGTGCGCAAAATTCGGAGGGTGAATTCTGCGCACCCTCCATCCCCCCCGAAGAAACGCACGAACGGAAAGGATGCACCTTGATAACCGCCTCCCGTACCCCTGACTTCTCCGTGCTCTCCGTGTCTCCGTGGTGAATGCCTTTCCCCAAAAGCCAAGGAACACTAACAAAACTGTCTGGGGAGAGGACAGCCCCATTTTGCTCCGAAGGCTCTCCAAAATTGAGGCAGTCCCCGTCGGTTCGCTAGACATCGGTGACGAAGGGGAGATCGTGCGTTAGGCTAGATGTTTCGATGAGTTTCTTGTTCGTTGGACAATGCAAGGGTGATCGATGGAAGTTGTTGTGATGCCTTCGTATGAGGCGATGAGTCTGGCGGCCGCGAAGATGGTGGCCGATGTGCTGAATGCAAAGCCGAATGCGGTGCTGGGGATGGCGACCGGCTCGACGCCGCTGGGCGTGTATCAAGAATTGGTAAGGATGCATCGTGAAGACGGGCTCGATTTTGCCCAGGTCACGACCTTCAACCTGGACGAGTACGTCGGCCTGCCACGGCAGCACACGCAGAGCTACCACTATTTCATGCACGAAAACTTCTTTCGGCATGTGAATGTGTCGCCGGGGAATATCTACATCCCCTCCGGCACGACGAGCAACTATCGATCGTTCTGCGAATGGTATGAGCAGCGGATCAAAGATTGCGGCGGAATCGATTTACAGATCCTGGGGATCGGTTCGGATGGACACATCGCGTTTAATGAGCCGGGTAGTTCGTTATCATCACGAACGCGGCTCAAGACGCTAGCCAAATCAACGATCGACGACAACGCGCGGTTTTTCGAGCGGCCATCGGATGTGCCGATCTATGCGATCACGATGGGGGTAGGCACCATTCTTGAAGCAAGACAGTTGGTGCTGCTCGCCACGGGTGCGAATAAGGCGACGGCGGTCGCGGCGATGGTCGAGGGGCCGGTGACTTCGATGACGACCGCGAGCGCGCTGCAACTGCATCCGTCGGCTCAGGTGTTTCTCGACGAGAGCGCGGCCAGCCAACTCAAGATGCGGGAATATTACGATTGGGTGAAGATCAAGAAGCCGCATGCGCCACAGGTTTGACGCGAGGTAGGACAAAGGAAAAGTTAGCCACAAAAAACACGAGAAGGCACGAAAAGGATTGCTGATAAGAATGCAATTTATTGGATGTGGCGAGCTTCTCATAAACATCTCCCAGGGTAGGTCGCCGTAGCGACCGACCCTGGGCTGAAAGATCCAACCGCTTCGCGGTAAAGACCAAACAAGTCTCCCACTAAAATTCCTGAACAGCCTTCTTTTTTTTGTGCCTTTTCGTGTTTTTCGTGGCTGATACGAACTATTGGCGGCTAGTTGGGTTGTCGCTTTCGGGTGGAACGTGGGCACGGAAGACAACCATCGAGCACGGCAACACGTTGTAGGAACCTTGGATTTCTTCGCCTTTCGCGCCAGGTGGTTCGGAATCGATTTTATCGAGCGCGGTGTCGAAGAGCCGCTCCCACGTGCCGCAGCCTGCGGGAAGCTTGGGAAGCACGAAGGGAATTTCCTGCATGTGGTCGGCGTTGAACAGAATCAGCAGGTGGTCGCCAATGATGGGGGTGCCGTACTCGTCGACGTCGATGTGCCCGCCGATGAAGTGGACGCCCAAACACCGCACGTAGCCGGTGTTCCAGTCGTCACCAGACATTTCGTTGCCGGTCGGGTCGAGCCAGACGATCTCCGGAGAATGATCCCCGTGAAGCGACTTGCCATGGAAAAACCGGCGGCGATGGAGCGTTGGCTCATCGGCGTAAATCCCGATGAGGCCGCGAACGAACTCCAAAAGGTTTTTCTGCCGATCGTCAAGCTTCCAATTGAGCCAGGTGATCTCGTTGTCCTGGCAATAGGCGTTGTTGTTGCCGCGCTGAGTATGGCTGATTTCGTCGCCCGCCAGCAGCATGGGGATGCCTTGCGAGAAAATCAGCGTGGCGAGGAACGCGCGTTTTTTCTTCTCGCGCAGCTCGATGATCTTGGGATCGTCGGTGGGACCTTCTACGCCGCAGTTCCAGCTATTGTTGTCGTTGGCGCCGTCGCGGTTGTCTTCGCCGTTGTCCTCGTTGTGCTTATGGTCGTAGGAAACGAGATCGTTGAGCGAGAAACCATCGTGGCAGGTGATGAAGTTGACGCTGGCATGGGGACGGCGACCGCTCCATTCGTAAAGATCACTGGAGCCGCTGATGCGGGTGGCAAACTCGCTGGCCATGCCGCCGTCGCCTTTCCAGAAGCGGCGGACGACGTCGCGGTACTTACCGTTCCACTCGGACCACAACGCCGGAAAATTGCCGACCTGGTAGCCGCCCTCGCCCAGGTCCCACGGCTCGGCGATCAGTTTGACCTGACTGAGAACTGGGTCTTGGTGGATGATATCGAAGAACGCGCCCAGCTTGTCGACTTCGTGCAACTCGCGGGCCAGCGTGCTGGCCAGATCGAAGCGGAAGCCGTCGACGCGCATGTTGATGACCCAATAGCGCAGGCTGTCCATGATGAACTGGAGGACACGCGGGTTGCGCATGTTGAGCGTGTTGCCGCAGCCGGTGAAGTCCATGTAGTGGCGGGGGCTTTCCGGGGAGAGACGATAGTAGCTGGCGTTGTCGATGCCGCGGAAGGAGACCGTGGGGCCGAGTTGGTTGCCCTCGGCGGTGTGGTTGTAGACCACATCGAGAATGACTTCGATGCCTGCATCGTGCAGGTTGCGAACCATCGTTTTGAATTCCTGAATGACTTCGGCCGGCTGAGTGGCCGAGGCGAAACGTGGCTCGGGAGCGAAGAACGAGAGCGTGTTGTAGCCCCAGTAGTTGACGCGGCCTTTGTCGAGCAGCGTGCGATCGTCCGCGTGCATGTGGATAGGAAGCAGCTCGACCGCTGTGACGCCGAGGTCGCGCAGATAGCGGATCGCGGGCTCCGATGAGAGGCCGGCATAGGTGCCGCGGAACTCTTCGGGAATTTCTTCGTTGAGCTTCGTGAAACCTTTTACATGCAGCTCGTAAATAAGCGTACGATGCGAAGGAGTTTTGGGAGCGCGGTCGTCGCC
>CAZGMU010000137.1:0-11001 GCA_964526975.1 uncultured Planctomycetaceae bacterium | reverse complement strand
CTTGCCTCGTTCCTAGATCGGGCTGGGTCCTATGTTGTTGAACTCGATCATCTTGAGCGCTGCAGGACCCGCCGGACCGGTCATACCGACGCGGAGCCTGTTTGAAATGCTGCTTGTAGGCGGGCCGGTGATGATCCCGATCGCGCTGTCGTCGTTCATCATGGTGCTCATCGTCTTCGAGCGAATGATTTGTCTGCGTCGCAGGCGAGTGGTGCCGCGGTTGTTTGTCGAGCGATTCTTGCTGCAGCTACGCGAAAGCGCTCTGGATCGACACGAAGCGCTCGAACGTTGCGAGGAGAACGCGAGCCACGTAGCTCGCGTGTTTGCCGCCGCGGTTCGCAAATGGGGCAAATCGGCGGTGGAAGTCGAACAGGCCGTAATCGACGAAGGCGAGCGCGTCGCTAATGAGTTGCGGCGCTATTTGCGAGTGCTGAACGGTGTGTCGACCGTGGCGCCGCTGCTCGGGCTACTCGGCACGGTGGCCGGAATGATCCAAGCGTTCAATGTGATTGCAACGAGCCCAGCCATGGGACGAGCAGAGATGCTGGCCGGCGGCATCAGCATCGCACTCGTCACCACGGCAAGCGGACTACTGGTAGCCATTCCAGCGTTGATTTTCTACCTGTTCTTTGTCGGCCGAGTCGATGGCCTGGTAATGGACATCGATCGCTATGGCCAGGATCTGGTCAACTTGATTTCGCACGAAGGCCTGGAAGACCGCAACGCCAATCGCTTATCGGTCGCACGCAGGAAAGCGGCATGAGGAGCGTTTTGGCCATTGGCTCTCGCCCTTCGACTCTCGACTTTCCATGCCGCTAAAACTCCAACAAGACGAAATGCCTGCGATCAACCTCACGTCGATGATCGACGTGTTGTTCTTGCTCATCATTTTCTTCATGGTGGCGACCAAGTTCGATGAGATGGAGCGAAACATCGACGTCAACGTCCCACAAGTGGCTCAGGCGGGAGAAGATATACCGCCCAGGCAGCCGCTTGTCGTCAGCGTCACTTCGGATGGTCATCTCGAACTGGATGGCGTCAAAGTGACCGGTGACGAGTTGATATCGAGACTGATCGCGGCCCGTACGCCGCTCACCGAACCAACCGTCGTGATTCATGGCGACGCCGCCTGCCCCTTTCAGCACGTGGCGACCGCGCTCGGCGCCTGCCGGCAGGCCGGTGTTTCGGAACTAGGGATTACCGTACGGATCGCCGGCAGTGGCGAGATCACACGTTGACAACCACTGACTTCGATATGGCGCTCGAACCATGCCTCCACCGTGCCTCGCCAGCGCTGTCTTGCCTTGCCTAGTGGCGGTGCAGCTTGGCTATTGGCTGGCATGGGGCGGATCGCTCGCTCTGAGCATTGCGTTGGTCGCGCTGATGTGGACGCGGTGGGGACAGTCGCAGCCGCTGCAAAAGTGTGCTGCCCTCTCGCTTCTGGTCCACTTGATCCTGGCATTCTTAACCATGACAGTTCGCATCGTCTCAGGCGATGGCGGCGGGGGGGGCGGAACTGGCGCGCCTATTCGGGTGCGACTAGTTGAGGACCGGGGCAAAGCGACCACTTTTGCTAGCTTGGTTACTACTCCAAAGCCGGCCAGTGAAATCGCCGCGCCGCAACTATTGGCTGCTCCACCGCCCGCTCCTGAAACGACGGTGGCCCCTAAGCCTATCTCGCCGCCTCCAAAGGCTGCCGTGGAGCAACCAAGCGATTTGGCCGCGCCAACTCTCATCGTGGCAGGGAGTGGCGAAAAGGTGGCTGACATCGCAAAGCAACCGGAGGCTGCGACCACACCACCAGTACCAGGTGCGGACACGCCGCAGGTTTCAACCTCGCCCGCACCTGGCGATTTGGCAGCGGCGGCAACCAACCAACCAGGAACCATCGTAGCTGGCGACACCTATTCGCTTCGTTGTGCCTCGGATCGTCTCAGCCTGATCGAAGGGCAGGGGGGCAACGCCAAAACTGAAGCCGCCGTGGTCGCTGCGCTCAACTGGCTGGTCGCCGCACAATCGCAAGATGGCCGCTGGAGCGCCAATCAGTTTGGGGCAGGCCAGGAACAAATAGTGCTCGGCCAGGATCGAGGCGGTGCCGGCCGAAACGCCGACACCGGCATCTCGGCTTTGGCACTGCTGGCGTTTCTCGGTGCCGGACATTCGCATGTGCAGGGCGAATATCGAGATACTGTTCGCCGGGGAATTGATTTCCTGCTCCGGTCTCAAGCAGCCGACGGAAGCCTGTTTGGCAACTCCACATTGTATGCCCAGATGTATTGTCACTCGATGGCAACGTTTGCTCTGGCCGAGGCACAGGCTATGAGCGGCGACCCGCGACTCGAGCCGGCCGTCACCAAGGCGGTCAACTATTCGCTCGCCGCGCAAAATGCGGGGACGGGCGGATGGCGCTATCGTCCGGGCGACACGGGCGACACCAGTCAAATGGGCTGGCAGATCATGGCTCTGGCTAGCGCCAAACGGGCCGGCGTCCACGTCCCTGATCAAACTTGGATCCGTATCGACCGCTTTTTGCGCTCCGTGCGACGAGGAAATTTTGGTGGGCTCGCCAGCTATCGGCCAGACAGCCCGTTCAGCACTTCGATGACGGCCGAGGCGTTGTATTGCCACCTTGTGCTAGAGGAAATGAATGGGCTTCGCTTCACCGAACCGGCCGCGAACGAGGCAACCAACCAAATTCTCGCCGTTTTGCCCACCGCCGAGCGAGTGAACCTTTACTACTGGTACTACGCTACCTTGGCCCTGCATCACCGCCAGCGAGTCGATAACCCGGCGGCTACCGCGTGGCGAGCTTGGAACGACGCCTTAACGACAACACTTCTAAACACGCAAGTCACCAGTGGAGATCAAGCAGGTAGTTGGAGCACCAACTGCCTGTGGGGAGGCTACGGCGGACGAGTCTACACCACCGCTCTTGCGGCCCTGTGCCTGGAGGTCTATTACCGATATGCTCCCGCGCCAGACGAATCTCAACGCTGGGCCAATCGGCCCGAGCAGACATCGCGGTAGCGCTGGAAATATGCCTATGCTGCGTGGCGGCTAATATGGGGTGCTGGCATCGCAATCACCGGAGCCGAGTTGTATTCGCTCGTTATTAGATGCACCGTCTGCTTGAGCACTCGCACAGCATAACCATTTGCGTCAGCAGCGGTAATCCGGCCCTGGGCAACGGCAGACTCTGTTTCAGACCATACCCGTGGCCAAGCATGAGCACACACGTAACCACGTAATTGCGGCATGCTCATCTGGTCAGCCACGGTGCTCAACTGCAAGACCGTGGCGGCTGCACAACGCTCGGCAATTTCGCGGATGGAAGCGTCTGCTAAGTCGCCGGAAAAGTCTTTCTTAAAAGCCGACATTGCACCACCTACCCATTTGACTGAACTTGACCAAACCGTTTTAATCGCTTAACTTTTAAGCAAGAATGAGGCCTGTACCGGTCGAAACTCTTAGGGTGATCTTCTTGATCACGTTTAGGGCGTCGTAGCCAAGTGGCTAAGGCATCGGATTGCAAATCCGACATCGTGGGTTCGACTCCCACCGACGCCTCTTTAAGCCGCCGCGCTTCGTTCGTCCTGCATGGGACAACTCAGCGGCGGCTTTTTTATTGGTTATGGTGCAACGCGGCAAGCCGGCTCTCGGTGCTAGCGTGAACTCGCCTTGCTCTCTCGCAAGACGATCGGTATTCTCCGCGACCTCATCTACGCCGCGGCCCACTTTCCTTGCCCGGCGTTTGTTCGCGAAGGAGAAACGATGGACCGTTCTCACGCTCGAGTTGTTTGGACCAAATACGCTTTGACCCTGTTGTTGGCTGCCGGAACGCTGATCTCGTCAAGCGGTTGCCCTGCGCTATTGGCAACCGGAGTTTATATCTGGGAAGGCGGCAACCTGGCGCCGGCAGAATGCGAAACGCTGAAAGGTCATCGGGTCGTCGTGTTGTGCAAACCGCCAGCCTCGAACGAATATCGCAACGCAGGCGCTTCGCGGGCTATTGCCAAGCGAGTCAGCGAATTGCTCGTAAAGAATGTTAAAGACATTGATGTCGTCAATCCACGCGAAGTTGATAAGTGGATCGACGAAAGCGACTGGGGCGATTTCCGGGAACTGGCCCAGGCAGTTCACGCCGATACCGTCGTCCACATCGAGCTTGAGGACTTCACCTTGTATAAGGGCAAAACGTTGTACCAAGGCCACTCGGATGTGACCGTTGCAGTGTACGACGTTAAGAACCGTAATCGGCTTGTTTGGGATCGCAAGCTCGGCGAAGTGCTCTACCCTGTCAACAGCGGCATCCCGGCGCAAGACAAGCCTGTCCAGCAATTCGAGCGGGAATTCGTCGACATCATCGCCGAACGAGTGGCCACGAACTTCTACCGCCACGATCCGAACAAGGCCTTTGCGATGGACGCGATGGCAAATCGCTAAGCAGGCCAGTCCAGACAAATTCATAGTGGAGGCGGGTCACGGCGTGGCTTGCGCGGCGGCGCGTCGCGACGCATCGGTTGCAAGCGATCTTTAACCGTTTGAGCTTTGGCAATTCGGCCTGCCACATCGCTAAACGACTCATGCCACTCCCAACCTAGCGGCTCGCGCAGCTCTCGCTCGGCATCCAGGGCCCACGGAGTTCCTTGATGCTCCGTGAGCACGCGATTCAGATATTTCTTGGCATCTGCGGCGTCTTTTTCCAACGAGCTGCTAACTGTTACCGAATTGGTCGGCTTCAGCTCCCAGGTATCGTTTTTGGGGTCCTTAAATTTCAGGCCCTGCTTGGCGAGAGCCAGCATCGCATTGTAGCCTTCGGTGCGAACCTTCACGGCCAGGGCTCGGCCAATGGCGAGATCGTAGCCAGCTTGCCAACGCGGGGTCGTAACCTTAGGACGATCGTGCTCGCCTTGTCGCAGGATCGTGACCAGCTCGTCGATTTTCGGTTCGAGCTTTGCCGCGCTGCGCTGGGCATTGGAAAGATCGCGGGCGAATTGAGCATCGTCACTCCGCTGAAATCGTCGACGGACGTTTTCCATTTCCGACATGGCCGAGACCCGCGAAGCCTCGACCAACGCCGCGCACGCTCTGTTCGATTTGAGCAAATCCTGATACTGTTTGATCGATACGTACTCTGGCCGATAGTTGCGCATGATGCGCTCGTCGAAGAACATCGACAGTTCGGACGCCATCGCGGCAGTTTCCCAGGACTCGATCTTTTTTCCGGTTTTGCGATTCGGGTGGACCGTGAAATAGAGGCCACCGGTCTCATAGGCCAGACGCGAAAGACCAAACGGGCCGAAGCCGGAGTCCATCTGCTCTTCGTTCTCTTTTTTGCCCCCGAACAGCAACATAATTCGTTCGGGCATCAGCGATTCGGGCCCTTGGTGAACAGCGGCCTTTTGAGGGGTTTGGTCAAATTTGGGGTTAGGATCGACCCATTTGACATAAGCCAGCTCGCGACCAAACGGCGCCGGCACGCCGATGACATAAACCGGCATTTCGTATTTACGACAGAGGTCGACCGTGGCATCGAGCGCTTCGATATCGTCACCCGCCTCGTCGGTAAAGACGACGATCATCACATTTCTGCGCGGTGACGCCAACCGATAGTGCCGAAACTTTTCGGCCAGGAAACCGACCGACTGGAAAACGTTTTCCTTACCATTAGCCTTTGAATCATCTTTGATCGATCGGACTGCCGTCTTGATTGCATCCAGATCGTCAGTCGGTTTTGGGGTAATCAAATTGACGGAATTGCCAAATTCCGCAACCACGGTCAGGAATGGCTGCTGACCATGTTGCTTGAACGCATTGTTGCCGGACTTCTCGATAATGCCGAGCTCTTTGTAGACGCGGTCAAACCGCTTGGCGATCGACTCACGATCGGGCTTGAGACTGCCCGACTGGTCGAAGAGCCAAGCCACCAAAGTTGGTCGCTCATCGAGTGACAAGAGAATCTCATGGGTGATACGGTCGACAGCTCCGGCCGCTCCGGTAGTTCCAACCCCGCCCGATCCTTTGATGATCAAATTGTCTGGCAGATTGGGGCCTTCCAGGATCGTGCGATTGAAGTCGTGAACTTGGATATTGGAAGCGACCGTTGTGGTCGGCGTCGTCGACCGAATGTCCATTTCAATCCTGGACTCAAGCCCCTGCACGGGGGCTGATAGACGGGCGGCTCCCAAGCCTCGCTCGCTCAGGGCCCCCATTGTGGTATGCACCTCTGGCGAAAAACTGAGCGCCTGGGGCACGATCGTTTCGTCGGCCTGATTACTCTGGGTGAGAATCGATAAGGAAATCTTATCGCGAAGCGGAGTATAAAGCGTAATCGAGGCCAGCAGAAGAATAATGGCAACATGGACCATTAAGCTCACGAACCAGGCCGAGGTATCGCGAAGTCTCGCCCTCTGCTCGAACCAAGTCGTGGGTTTCCACCAAATCCGCTTTTTTTCGACCGTCGACACGCTTGCGTTCCAGATCGATTTGCCGGGACAGCCCCAAATACAGGTCTCCCCTTTATTCTCAATCATATCAACTGTTTGGGCAACTGCGAGGCAACGGGGCAATCTGGCGGTTTGCCACATTTCGCGAGAGACCAATTCAGTTCGCTACGGTTTTGCCTATAATGGTCGATGAATCAGGTTCTCATTGCGACTTGCTAAAGGGTAATTGGCATGGCCAACCGTTGGAATCTTCCCTGGCTTGCTCTGATCATCATTCTCCACTCATTGCTTTTCAGCCCCGTAGGTAGCACCGCAACGGCCGCCGAGGCATTGACGCTTACCACCGGTGACGGTGTGCAGCTTAAAATCACCTACTTCCCCGGCACTGCTCGCAAGGGAACGCCGCAAGCCAAGCAGACGACTCCAGTCATCCTGCTGCACGATCATAAAGGCTCACGGGCGGTATTTGGCTCTTTGGTGCAGAAGCTCCAGGCTGCCAATAAAGGCGACGCGAATCGCCCCTCGTTTGCTGCTGTGACTGTTGATCTACGCGGGCATGGCGAAAGCACCAAGGTCGCGAACAATCCACAGATCGAGCTCAACGCTAATAAGCTGGGCAAGGAAGAGTTGTTCGCGATGGCAAGCTACGACCTCGACGCCGTGCGCGGTTTCTTGGTGCAGAAGAACGACGAGGGAGAGCTGAATCTAAATAAGCTATGCCTCGTGGGCTCGGGAATGGGCGCGAATGTCGCGGCCAGTTGGGCCCTGACCGATTGGTCGTACCCGCCGCTGGCCGTTGGCAAACAGGGGCAAGACGTAAAGGCGATCGCGATGATCTCTCCCCGCTGGATGTACAACGGGTTGCTTATGCAGTCGCCCATGAAATCGCTCGCGCTTAAAGAGAAAGTGGCCTGGATGCTCGTCTACGGGGACAAGGACTCCAAGTTTCAAACCGACGCAGCCAAAATCGAACGCCAACTCGAGAAGTTCCACCCAGCCACCGACGCGACGGGCGCCAAACGCGTTCGAGGCTTGACGGTCTTGAAGCTTAACACGCGGTTGCAGGGAGATTCGTTGCTAACCCAGGTTGGCGGATCGGTAGAAGAGCAAATCGTGAAGTTTCTGGTCGAGAATGTCGGTAATACACAACAGGAATGGCTCGCACGGCGTAATCGCTTGCCATAGCATGCGAACGGTCCGAAAAGTTAAAAACTTTTCTGTTTATCTGAGGCCGGCCGAGAATTCAAACCTATGGGTGGCACGCCCTGAGTCTTCGAAGGGCGTGGAACTGTGCAGTTCGGCAAACCACGCCCTTCCCAAAGCGTCAGGGCGTGCCACCCGGAACTCCCGCGCGACGCGAGCATTGGTGCTACTGAACCATCATCGGCGGCGCCAACTGAGCCCGAGGGATGATATTCACTGACGAAGTATTTGCCGCATTTGCCGACATTGTCTTCTCAGATACGACATTGCCGATCGGCTGAACGCTCGCAGTGTTTGGCTGGAAACCTCTCGGATCAGCCAAGCTGGTCAACACGCGGTCTGGAATTCGAAGCTCAACGCCGATCGGCAGCATATCGGGCGACGACAAAACATCCCGATTTAATTCGTAAATCTCCCCCCCCCGTCGCGGATCCGACAAGTATCGACTGGCTAGCCGTTCTAATGAGTCACCATCGCTGACGATATGCGTTCGCGATTCGACTGGTTCAGGTTGATTAGGGGCTGACCACGGAGGCGTAGCCAGCGTGCCCGATGGAGTGTGCGCGGGGACCGCATAGGAAGCTGGTACCGTCGAGGCAAAGGCAGGCGAACTTTCCGTATAGCCAGTATTCAAAAGCTGCGGCGCAGGCCATTCGGAACTGCCGGCTTTAGGATCGGCAACCTTATACGGGTCCGAATTTTGATTCTGTGCGGCCAGGCCACCTGGCGGCAATCGATGAATTGTCGCAGGCGATTGGGGATCGATGCCAACCACACGCGGCGCTTCATCGCGCAATCGGCCGAACGCACTCGCGGCATTGCCAGCAGGTGTGGGCGGAGTTGGGTCGAAGTCGTAGTTGCGTGAAGCGTTCGTCGCCTGATCAGCCATCGGCGCGAGCGTTCCCGCGAGTCGAGGAAGTTCTAAATCCGCGGCCTGAGTGTTTGCCGCTGGGGCGCCAAACTGCGATACCGGCGCTTCTGGCAAGAGGCGGATGCCGCTGCCCTGACCGGCAATGGCAGGCGCGGACACAGCAGCAACTGACGATTGCGCCAAGCTATGCGAATACGCAGAGGGCTTTGGCAAAACCGGCTGGCCCAGAAACTTGGCCACGCCGAAGCCGACAACCACAAACGCCGAAGCGAGAAGAATCTTCTGAAAGCGAGACACGGAGCGACCTCAACAGCGAGCGAACGCTGCTCCACCAGCCCGGTGAGAGTCAGCATCCAGCGTGCGACGGGTTCGTCCGTGAACAGCCATCTGGATAGCGCGAGAATTGCGCATCCTAGTTCTTACTTCGTCCGCCGACGGCCGCCAGTTCACGATGGCTTGCTGCTCGTGCGTGTTTTTTCGCGCGAGCGATCGGAGGGACCGCTTTTATGAGAAAAATCGGGCCTGTTAAACCTTGCTGAAAAGAACAGCTGGGGTAAAGCCGGTCTCTTTAACGAGCCGGCTGCATGCCCCGGACGTTGGCTGGCGGCACTTCTTCTTTAATCGGCGCGGCGCTCACTCCGCTCAACCAGAGCACAACTGGTGAAGCGATGTAGATCGAGCTATATGTTCCCGTAATGACACCCACGAGGAACGCAAACGCGAAGCTGTGGAGCCCTTCGCCACCAAAGAAATAAAGAATAACCACCACGATAAACACGGTGACGACCGTGAGGATGGTACGGCTCAACGTCTGGTTGACGGCGTCGTTGACCATCTTGGCAGTAATATTCGGCGATTTACCTTTGATTTCACGCAAGCGGTCGAAGGTAACGATCGTATCGTTCACCGAGAAACCGATAATCGTCAGAAGGGCTGCGACGATGGTCAGATTGATCTGGAAGGCCTCGATCCGTAGCGCTGCCGCCAGTGCGGGCACGGCCTGAACAATGTACGCACTGAGCGCGATCATGCCGACTGTAACCAAGACGTCGTGAAGCAATGCCACGCCGGCCGCGATACCGTAGGCCGGGTTCGCAAACCTCAACCACAGATAGACGATCATCGCCACGAGGCTAAAAAATATGGCCCAAAAGGCTCTGCTCTTCATATCTCCCGAGACTTTACCGCCAATCTTCGAGGCCAACGGGAAAATCGGCGTGGTCCGCAAGGTCGCTTGCAATGGTTCCAGAACCGCGCGGGCACCTGCTTCATCGATGCCCGGAATCCGGAGGGTCCACTCATTGAAGCGAGCGTTACTCCCACGGCGATAGTTCGGGTTGCTCAAAACCGGTTGGATGCCGATATGTCCATTCTTCAAGAGTTGCTGAGAAATCTGGTCGCGCAATGCGTCGTGGGCCAACCCGCTATGCTTGGTTTTTGAAGCAGAATTGATCAACAATCTAGCCTCGATGCCGGTGAAATCACCTTCCTGCACCGGTTTGAGGTCGGCGAACTCAAATGTGTACTTCTTTAGTTTGTCGCCAAACTTCTCGCTGATTACCCCCTTCACAACATCGACCGACTGCTCGCTGGTATCGACGGTAAAGTCGGTACTCGCAATGCCACGCTCGACCACCAGTAGGTTCTTGTCTTCAAGACTCGACTCGGCCAGCATGTTGCGAACTTGAGCAAGCTCAATCGGCTCGTTAAGCGTAAACGACACCGACGAACCACCCGTGAAGTCGATATCGAGTAATGAAGCGCCGCGGTAATAAACCGCGACCATGCCGATCAGGATCAGCGCCCACGACCCCACCAGGACTGGCCATCGAAGACTGAGGAAATCGAAGTTCATACGGGGGAAAAGGTGCATCATCTTCAATTGCTTAATATAGCCCTGACGCTCGGCCACGTCGAAGATCACGCGAGTACAGAAGTAAGCCGTAAACAGGTTTACGATCAAACCAAGAATCAACGTTACGGCAAAGCCTTTCACCTGATCCGTGCCCACGTAGAAAAGCACGACACCGGAGATGATCGTCGTGAGGTGAGTATCAATAATGGCGACCATCGCGCGGCCGAAGCCGTTGCGAATGGCCATGCGCATCGCGGCGCCGCTTTCCAACTCTTCGCGGATACGCTCGTAAATGAGCACATTGGTATCGACCGACATACCAACCGTGAGCGCCAAACCGGCCAAACCTGGCAACGTGAAGGCGCCGCGGATGAGGATCATTACCGCCAGCACCATGATCAAGTTGAGCGCCAAACCAATCGACGCGACGACACCGGCAAACCGGTAGTAGATGATCATGAAGACGATGACCGCGATCAGCGACGCCGTGATCGCCTCTTTACCCTTTTGAACGGTCACGCCGCCCAACGTCGGGCTGATAATGTCTTCGCTAATTGGTGTTTTATTAAGCGCAGCCGGCAAGCTACCGGCGTTGAGGACTTCGACCGTTGTTTCAACTTCTTTGT
>CAZGMU010000136.1:0-11031 GCA_964526975.1 uncultured Planctomycetaceae bacterium | reverse complement strand
GCCGACGAATACTTCAGACATTGCTTCCAAAACGGCCCTGGTTCCGCTGACTTCCATACGGCCGTGCGAATCTGGATCGATAGCCATCTGGATGTTGCCTCCTGATTTGACTTTCGCACCGAAGTCGATTTTCAGTGTCGCCTGTCCGCTGGCTGCCACAATGAGATAATCGGTGTTATCCCAATCACTTGCCCAGACGGACATTGTGCCTTGAGACAGAGCTTGATCACCAATTATGGCCCAGCCTGTCCGTAGTTGGCTTTCTTGGACAACTGCCTCTCCGGTTCCCACTCGACCCACAACAAGGCCTTCGTCGAGTTCCATGCTCGCAAGGCTGCCATAACCGTCTAACTTCATTGAGCCGACCGCATTCTCAGAGTTTGCGATGCTTACTCCGCGGCTAGCTACATTGCCGCCGCTATAAACCTCAAAAGTTGCGGAAGTCCGGTTAGCGATGTTTATCCAGTCAGTCGTCTGAACGTGAGCCGAATTGCTTACTACCAGAGTGCCTCTTCCAAATCCGCCGACAGTAAGTTCTCCTGTGACTTCGAGCTTCGAACCTGGATTAGAGACAAAGATGCGGCCGACGCCGCCTGCCTCGCGACCGGCTATTGCTCCTCCGCCCGCGAAAACCTTGCCTCCTGAATTAATGGCAAGCGTTCCAATGCCGGAGATCCCAGTCCACAAGGCACCCGCAGGAGAGAATGTCCCCCCGTTTTGCACGATGACTTTTCCTTCGCCGTGCCAGCCGAGATCGATGTAACTGTCGGTCTGCCAGAGCGTATCGGGGCCATCCACAACAACAGTTCCGTTGGCCGTAGCGTCGGAGGCGATGTGAGTCACAAACTGGGAATGCATCGTTCCATTACGGAGTGCCAGTACCGCTTCACTGCCCGGCATGTCTGCAATGATCGTCTGTCCCGTCAGCGTATAGGAGCCATGATTAGGACCAGGATTCCCGCCCACGGCCCCTTCATGCCCTGGGCCAAATTCAAACGTCCAGTTCCCATTACGCACGATAACAAGTTCGTTCACAGCGTCCCTTGCATCGTAGTAAAGAATTGGGCTAATGCTATTGTTTTCCGGACCGGCAAAATCGCCGAAATAAACCGTCGCGCCAAGGGCCAAGTTGTTTACATCAGGCGATTGATTTGAAAAGTTGTATTGCGAATCAAAAATGGCGGTGTCGCCAGGCGCGGGTTTAAGTCCGCTGTCATAGATAAACCCAGGTGGGCGAAATCCACCCCACAGAGTTCCTTCGAAGAATGACCAGCCGTCAACTGTCTTTTCAATACCAAAAGGACCTGACTGGTCACCAACCCAGCGAACCTCCTCCGCTCTTACCGACACCGGCGGTCCTCCTGCGATCAATAGGAGCAGGAAGATGGCGCTAGTTGCCAATGAGAACGACGGTACCAGTTGCTGCTTCATCGTTCGACTCCGAGAGGTGGATGTGCATGCGTTATCGCTGCTTCTCTAATGGGGCCAAACACGGCCAAAACCGGACGCGAATTTTGGGGAAAAAACCTGAGGGATCAGCTCGAAGTTGCGGGAAAACGCGCTCATCCACTAGTGCAACGGCTTACAATCGTAGCTCGATGCTGAAGTGTTTCAAAAGGGGCATTCGACATCATCAAACACAGTGTGGAATGTTCCCTTTTTGTGCCGCCGTCGTGTCCGGCAGACAATCGCCACGCAACCGAGCGCAACGAGCGATACCGCCGTCGGCTCCGGAACAGCCGTCAGCGAAGCGTTGTCCCAGTACGTGGGGCCGACCGAATAGAGGCTCGTCAAGAACGAAAGCGTCAGCGGCTGGCCGATCATTGGACCGCTGGCCGGAACCGTGTAGTTCAGTTGCAACGGATGCCACTGACCATCCGGCAATGCTTGATCCGGTACGTAGTTCGCCCAGTCGGAAGTTCCAGCGCTTAGCTCCGCCAACAAAACGGCTGAGCCGGGAAACTGATCCGGATCACTGGGCGAAGGCTGGCCGGCCCAAAGCTGGAATTTGCCTGCCTTGGTGGGGCCATCGAATCCAATCAAGGTGTTTGCCTGAATGATGTCGCCCGGAGCAAGGGTCCAGGCGCTCACCTGGCTTAGCCGCGTTTCCCAGTTGTTGATATACGCGTACTGGGTATCACCGCTTCCATCGAAATCGGCGCGGCTGAGACCGGCATCGCGACATCCCACGCCGCACGCAACGTCGGTATAGCTATTGACCCAATGCGGAATTTGCGCAATCGCACCGGGATAGCCCGGAAGCAATGGGTCAATGTTCAAGGCCTTCGACTGGCCCGGTGCAACAGGCGTTTGGCCCGGTCCAACTATTGCGGGCGTCTCGAAATTGCCGTTGATCAGTTGGTTGCCGCGTGCGGACCCGGCTAACGTCCCCACCGACGCCAAGAACAGGCCGAAGGTTACGATGTGCCGGTTAAAGGTGCTACTCATGAGGCTCGCTCTCTTTCAATGGATGTGCATGCAGGGTTGCGCAGTGCTACCACGTCTCCATGGGGCCAAACACAGCCAAAACCGGACGCGAATTCTTTGAAAAAATACCGGGAGGACGAGCTCGAAGTTGCGGAAAAAACGCTATCATCCACCGGTTCAAGGGCTTACAATCGTATCTCGATGCTGAAGCGTTTCGCATGATTGGTGTCCGAAGTGTCTTCTGGTCGCATCTCCATGAACTCGTCTCCAACTGGCATCCGCGTGTCGCGACGTCGTTTGATGCAGCATTTTGCCGAGCTGCAAAGTGGATGCAGTGAATCACTCCCCTTCTTGCTCGACCTGTATCGGCCGTACCTGCTCGCAACCGCGCAAGCTCGATTGGCCGGCCCGCTCAAAGTGAAAGCCGGACCATCGGACATGGTCCAGGAAACAATCGCCGAGGCCCATCAGGCCTGGCAGCAAATCGAGCAAAAGCCCGCCACCGTTGACGAGTTTCGCGAATGGCTTCGCTCATTGCTGCTGGAGCGATTGAAAGCTCTGCGGCGAAGGTACTACCGGGCCCAGAGTCGATCGTTGCGGCGCGAGCGGCCGTTTGATGACGGCCAATCGAAACGCTTGATCGATTCGCTCGCGGCCAGTTACTCGGATTCGCCGAGCGCGAACGTCGACCGGCAGGCGTTGTCCGATCAATTGGAGGCGGCGCTCCAGCGCCTTCCGGCTCCTTACCGGCAAGTGATTCTCTGGCGCAATCGGGACAACTGGCGATTCGCCGATATTGGGGCCAAGATGGATCGATCGGCGGACGCGGCTCGCAAGCTGTGGACGCGCGCTATTCGATTACTGAGGAAAGAATTGGGGGTGGGTGATGGCAGTGTCGAACGCAATGAATAATCATGAGGCAGGCGCGCCGCCCGCTTCCTGCAACGAATCGGCCATTGTGCGTCAAATGACCGAATTGGTTGATTCGATGACGTTGGACGAGACACCGTCTCCCTCCACCGCGCGCGATATTGCCGAGTGCTTGCAGCTCTTTTCGCAGTCGAGCCAGTGGACATGCGGTTCGATCGACGCAGATGGCCAGAGCAACATCACCGGCTTTTTGACGGCGGATGCCCTCGAGTACGTGGAGACTTCGTTCACGAACGACCGATTCCAAGTCCGGCGGATGCTGGGGCACGGCGGCTTTGGCGTTGTGCTCCTGGCTTTCGATAAGCGGCTAGGACGTGATGTGGCGCTCAAATTGCCGCGTCCGGAAATCCTCGCTTCGCATAGTATTCGCGAACGATTCCTCCGCGAAGCGCAAGCCGCTGCCGCGCTCGATCATCCCAATATCGTTCCCGTCTACGATACCGGCGAACTCGGCCCAAGCTGGTTCATTACCAGTCGCTATATCGAAGGACCGACGCTGGCGGAATGGTTGCATCAGCAGAGTTCGCCCGTTGCACCAAAATGGGCCGCGGAATTGGTTTCATTGTTGGCCGACGCGGTTCAACACGCCCATTCCCGCGGTGTGTTGCACTGCGACCTTAAACCGGCCAACGTGCTATTGGAGCCGATTGAAACGCAGCCGGATCGAAAATTCCCGTTCGTACCGCGTCTATCGGATTTCGGCCTGGCCCGTTACATCAATGAATGCGATCCATCGAGGAGCGGAAATTCCCTGGTCGGCACGCCCCGCTACATGGCCCCCGAACAAGCTGCCTGTCGATACAAAGACATTGACATCCAGACAGACGTATATGGCTTGGGCGTCATTTTGTTCGAGCTATTGACCGGAGAACCTCCATTCGCTGGCCACGATGACAAGGAAACCCTTCGGCAGATTGTCGCCGACGCGGTGCCAATCGCGCTGCTCACGCAGCACCGCACTCCCCAGGATTTGCGTGCGACATGCTTGAAGAGTCTGGCGAAAGATTCCTCCCAACGCTACGCAACCGCCGCCGCTTTTGCCGCCGACTTGCGATCGTTCCTCCACGGCGAGCCGGTCCAGGCACGGCCGGTGGGCCGCGCCGAACGAGCAGCTCTCTGGTGCCGGCGGCGGCCTCTGCAGGCGGCTTTGTCTGCCGCCTTGTGCCTGATAACCGTGCTAGGAATCGCGGGCATCATGTCGCAATGGATTCGCGCCGAGCAAAATCTGGTCCTGGCCCGCAAGGAGTCGCTGCGCGCCGAAGCCAATTTGCACCAGGTGGAACTGTCTTTCATCGACCTGGCCTGGGTGTTCGAAGAGGCCGAACTCTGGTCCGGTAGAAACAGCGTATTTCCGGCACTCATGGCCGACAAACTGCAACGCTACGTCGATGATATACTGCCGCAATACGTTGCCAGCGAAAAAGTACCCCAACCGATTCTGGCCGCGCTCTACGCCATGAACGCCAGAAGCTTCTCCCGGTCCAACCAGACGCAGGCTGCCGAGGAATATTATCGTAAAAGCATCGACCTGTGGCGCAAGGTCCTGCAACATAAGCCGGAATCGGCAGAGTTTTCGCGCGCATTGGCGATCACTCTATTTGGCTACGCGAATCACTTACTGAGCTCTGGAGCTGTCAAAAATGATGACCCGAATACGAATGTCGTGCAATCCATATTTGCAAACCTGAAACTACCCCCGGAAGATGAATTTCGGGCCATGAGAGCGTATGTCGACATGCTGACCAACCTGGGCCACACGCGCATCGGCCAGCAGCGAATTCCAGAAGCGCTCGCGGCATTCGAACAGGCCCAGCAAGCGTATCATGAACTCGGCCAGCGGTCGCAGGACGCCGAGTTTCGTGCCAGCGAGGCATTGACGTTGTCAGCCATCGCTGTAAATCAACGTCGCTTCCTGAAAGATCTGCCTCGTGCCATAAAGAACGCCAACCAGGCCCGACGAATTATGGAGGCCGCGGTCGAGCAGGAACCGGAGCGACTGAAATACCGATTGTTGTTGGCGCATGCATTGCACATCGAAGGCAAATTTACGTTCAACATGCGCAAGCCGGATCAAGCTGCGGCGCTGTATGAACGAGCGATCCAACTTCAAGAAGAGTGGGTGCGTAATCATCCGCTGGAATATACAGAGCGCGAGCAATACGGCAACGTAAGTTTGGAGCTAGCGCAAAAGTTGAACGAATGGAAAAGGCCCGGTGCGGCACTCCCTTATTACCAACTAGCCGCGAAACAGTGGGAATCTCTAATACCGATTGATAAGCTGTCGCAAGAAAATAGATACCACCTGCCGATGGTCTACTTCCGAATCGGGGAGGAACAGGAGAGATCGGACAATCCACCCGAAGCGATCACGGCCTTTCGACGAAGCATTGAATTGGCGGACATCGCCCTCCAAAATCCCAAGGCCCCTCGCAAAGCGATAACTGCACTAATTCAATCGAATGTTCTGCTGGCCAATGTCTTGCATCGCACCGGAGCCTTGGCAGAAGCTGCAAGTTGTCTCCGTCGGGCTATTACGATCCTCCAGCAACAGCTCGTCTATCGACCCGATAATCTCAATTTCAAACAGCAACTAGCGGATGCCCAAACAAAACTGGCAGAACTCGAAAGCAAATACGAAAAGGCAAATAGTAAGCTCTAGTACACTACCAGACAGGCCTTGACCAGAAATAAACGTCAAGCCACAAGGCAGACCTGTTACTAGAAAGCCGTTACCCAATCGCTTGCGGCTTAGCGAGATTTTGGGGCAAAGCCTGGCAAACTACTAGTTGCTCCTGCCAATCCCCATTATCCTGCCCTGCTTTCATTCGCATGCCACCGCGAAGTTGCGATCTTGCTGGAATGCTCGCGGGGCAAAAAATTTGCGGATCGCTTTTTACGTGATCACCCAACGAAAAACCCCGCTCGCCCTGGCAGGGGCGGCGGGGTACGTGAGTCACACAACCGTTGGATCAATCTCGCTGGCGAACACGGTGTGAAAGCAATCCAGAACCAGCGACCGCGACCAGCAGCAGTCCGAGCGACATCGGCTCAGGTACTTCCGTGCCATCCAGACCGGCGCCAGACCCCGGTGGGTTGCCGAAGTTGGCTCGCCACAGTGAATATCGAGCTGCCGAGTCGGCCGCCCCATTGTCGTTCGGAAGCGACGAGTTGCCGCTCTTGCGCCAGACCACATAGTCACTCGCATCAACCTTACCGTCGCTGTTGAAATCACCTGGCAGTCCTACCCCAACGGAGAGCGAAATGGCTCCCAGGGGCGCCAGCGAATTCGTGCTGAACACGTTGTCGATGAAGTTGCCCCCGTTCGGCGGCGACCATACTCGCACATATTCCGCGCTGCGATTACCTACGTAAAGATTCCCCGCGTTGTCAAACGCCATGTCGGTGTTCGTTGTGGCGCCAAAGGCGAACTGTGTGAGAACAGTTTGCGTGTTCGGATCGAAAATGATGATGTTGCCGCCGGTGTTCGTTGCCAGGGCGAGCACGTCGTTCACCGGATCATAAGCGATCCCTTGAATCCCTCGCAGCGGGTCGGGATTGCCCAGCGCGGTGAGTGAATCCCAATTGATCGTGCCGATACCGGTATCTGGATCGAAATCCCCGATACGAACCAGACTGGCGAGATCGGTTCCGTTGCTGCGATTCTGGCTATACCAGAAGTCGCCGCGCTTATCGATTGCCAAACTGTTGAATAAATTGATATTCCAATTTCCGCTCCCACCTGGGTTCGAGTTGAGGTTATTGAACAGATAACCGCTGCGCTCGGTCGTACCCGCCGGTTCCGTGAACGTGGTCTCGGTACCGATGTCGTAGCGAATGATGCTGCCTGGAGTGCCAATGTCTTCGTCAGACGTGTAAATCCTACGGTTCTCTCCCGTACCGACCACCACGACATCGACAATGCTCCCATGCACGGATGACAGTCCAGTGCTATCGCGGTCCGAGCTGTCTAGGACTTCGGTCCAACTGCCGCCCAGATCGGGCGGGGCCTGCCAAAGACCCGAATGCGCGTCCGACCAATCCGTGATATAGACGCTGTCGTCGGGGCCGACTTCCAAGCGGAACGGGCTGACCCCACCGGAGTCAGCCGTGTCGTCCAACCAATCGACTCCACCGGTATGGTGTCCCGTGCCACCCGCAATGCCGGTATCCGAAAGATCGGCGTTCAACATGTACAGGCCGTCGCCCATTTGGCGTCCAGCGACGGTTGGCGAAGTGCGAGGATTCGACACATACACGCGACCATAATAAGCACTATCCGGGTTTTTGTTCACGGCCACGCCGCGCGGCAACTCAAAATTGGCCAGCACGCTGTCGGTGCTGGTCAGCGCCCAATCCGAACGTGTGTCGCCAGTGGATGTCACTCGGAAAGAGTAGTCGCCGGCAGGCAAATTGACATTGCTGTTATCCTTACCATCCCACAGCACTTGATTAATGCCCGTGGAAGTTCCGCCGGTGATCGTTCTGACCACGCTGTTCGAACTATTCAAAATCGAAACCGTCACGCCGCCGGTGGCGTTTTCATTCAGCAAGTAGCTGAGCGTAACATTCTGCCCAGTACTGAACGAACTAGCGCTTTGGCCCAAGTTCGTGGGATAGACATTGGCGAAGCACGTGATCGGCAGCGCCACAGCGACTGCCAATGCCAGGGGAACAACGAACGAAAGCCTACAAGAACTTAGGTGATTCACGGTAACCTCCCAGGATGAAGATTCGTCGGCCCGTCAAATGAAGGCTGCTTCTTGAAAAAGAGGCAAACGCCGCCTACGCCTGGCAATCTTTCAATCCCGCATAAATCTATAAATGCAGTTGTTGCACAAGCACCCTACGACGTGGCATCAACTCGCGGCCCGAAAATCTCCAAAGATGCGGCCTGTTAAGAAAAAACGCATTCTTATCATGGTGATTCCCCACCCCGATTGTCAAGCAATTCGTGTACAAAATGGGCAGAACTATGCATAGAGCCAATGGGTTTGGAAGCCGATCGTCGAAAATTGACGGGAAAGAGAGTGCGAGAAATGAGCCTTCAAGCTCTATTACCGAGGGCTCAGGCCGATGAGCGGCTTTTCTGATCAACATCCGCCACCTTGACCGACCAACGGCATTTACACTGCAAAATTGAAGCTACTCGAACTGGTTGGATGACCAAGTTTGGCTGACACCCACAAAATTTAAGACAAAGTCGTCAGGAACGAGCAGCACTGAATTGACGGAGTGCTGCAAACTCGAATGAGGAGTAGTTGCAATCCGCCTAGGTTTTTGAAATGGTTTCTAACGCACCAGCAGCGCAGCTTGCTCTCCATCGCGTGCGACCAGTTGCTCTCGGCGCTCGCGGCACAGCCTTCGACCGCGCCTGGCAATGCATGGCCCGTAGCGAAGGCATGGTCGCGGCGGTTCTGACTGCTGGGAAGTTAGCGACTGTGAACCACACAACATAAATAAAATCGCAGGGTGGGTGCTTTAACTGTAGAATGCCTCCTTGTTCTCCACTCAAACGCAACTCCGAGCCCTGTCGTTATGAATCGTCGTCAGTTCCTCACGTCCACGGTTGCCGCCGCGGCGTTGCCTCTATTCGCCGGCGCAGCCGGCGCGCCGCGCCGGCTTCTGCTCCGATCGTCCTGGCAGACGGTGAACATCGGCGACATCGCCCACACGCCGGGCATGCTCGCCCTGCTCGAGAAGCACCGGCCGCAGGTCACCGTCACGCTGTGGCCGAACGGCCTCAATGCGGAAGTCGAGAAACTACTCACGACCCGCTTCCCGAAGCTCACCATCGCTCACAGCAAAGAAGAGCAAGACGCCGCTCTAAAGACTTGCGACTTCTTCCTGCACGGGTCCGGGCCGGGGCTCGCTGGCGCGGCCGAGACCGAACGCGCGCGGCAGGCGGGCAAGCCGTACGGGTTTGCCGGCATCACCCTTTCCGATAACGAGTTGAAGAACCACCGCCAGCTCCTCGCCGGGGCGAAGTTCGTGTTCACCCGTGACACCGACTCGCTCAAGGCGTTTCAGCACTCAGGCATCAAGGGGCCCAAGGCCGCGTTTGGGCCCGACGCCACCTTCGCCCTGGACCTGCGCGATGAAGAGGCCGCCGACAAGCTTCTCCGCGAACACGAGCTGCAACCCGGTCAGTTTCTCTGCGCCGTGCCTCGCCTGCGATGGACGCCCTACTGGGAGATCAGACCAGACAGAAGGAAGCCAAACCCAGAGCGGATTGCGGTCAACAACGAGTTCGCCGAACGCGACCACGCCAAGATGCGAGAGGCGATCGTTGCCTGGGTGACCAGGTTCAAGCGAAAAGTGTTCCTCGTTCCCGAGATGACTTACGAGGTATCGCGGTTGCGACCGCTGCTGTATGACCCGCTCCCACAGGAAGTGAAGCGGAGCGTGGCCGTCCTCGACCGCTACTGGCTGACAGCCGAAGCGGCCAGCGTCTACGCCCGGGCCGCGGCCGTCCTCAGCTTCGAGATGCACTCACCGATTATCGCGGTAGCCGCCGGAACGCCGGCCGTGCTGTTGCGACAGCCAACCGACACGCGCAAAGGCCAAATGTGGCGCGACATCGGCCTGAACCAATGGATCTTCGAGACCGACGACACGAACGGCCAGCAAATCGCCGAACGCATCATCGAGATCGGCAACGACCTGCCCACCGCCCGCAATACTGCTGCGAAGGCGCGGAAGTTCGCCGCCGAGCGAATGGCGGCGATGATTGCTGAAATCGGTTGAGGAAACTAAAAGGACCGAAATCATTCGCGCGCAAATTCATTCCCGTCCTTAGTTCGTCTACGTCAAGCCACAAGACGAACCTGTTACCAGAGAACCGTTATCCAATCGCTTGCGGCTTAGCGCGATTCTCTGGGCAAAGCCTGACAGACCACTAATTGCTCCTACCAAGTTGCGATCTTACTGGAATGCTCGCGGCCCAAGAAGTTTGCGGATCGCTTTTACGTGATCACCCAACGAAAAACCCCGCTCGCCCTAGGACCGGCTCATTGCGTGTGGCTGCTCCCACTCCGCGAAACGATTTTCGGATAGGCTGCAAATATCGCTTCCGGCGCGGCTGTCGACAACCGATTAACAGAACAATCGTTGTCAGATAGGTCGCCACGGCTGGTTCGGGAACCGCAGGGAATGAATCAAAACTCGCGCCAGATCCCGACGATGTCATCCCGTAATGCGCCCGCCACACACCGTAGTCCAGATCGTTGATCACGCCGTCCCGGTTGCCATCCGCCGCCAGATTGATTCCATCGATGCTCTTTTGCCATACGACGTAGTCGGCGGCATCCACGGCGCCGTCGCCGTTATAGTCGCCGTCGAGCAATGGTGTGATGCTGATCGCTTGAACCGCCGCGGCATTGGCCGTCGATGAGAGAGACCACTGAATTAATGCCCCGCCAGCAACCGAGCGGAGGGCAGCCGCATTGTCGAATGTACCGCTTACGCTACCGACTGCATTCAAGAACGTATACTGCTGGCCAAGCGCGGGCAGTTGGAAACCCGCGCCGCCATTGACGATCGCGAGGTCGATGCTGCCCGTAATATTAATCGAGCCAGTGGCGAGGATTTGATCGTAGAGAGTGCCGGGCGTGCTGCCGCCGATTTCGATCTCAAGCACCGTGTCGGTAAGGCTGATGTCGCCTTCAACGGTCAGCA
>CAZGMU010000135.1:4733-11200 GCA_964526975.1 uncultured Planctomycetaceae bacterium | reverse complement strand
GCTGACGAACCAAAACAACTGACCTTGAAAACCTGAATTGCAAAAGCCCAGTTAGAAGCATTTATTCACCATCACGGGTTGTATCATGCAAGCTGCAGAGCACTTGGGCGATGAGGCCGGTCCAACCGGTTTGGTGGCTGGCGCCGCAACCGCGGCCGGTATCTCCGTGGAAGTATTCGTAAAACGGAATGAAGTCCCTCCAATTCGGGTCGCTATTGAACATGGACGAGTCGCCGAACACCGGCCGCTTGCCTTGTTCATCTCGCAAAAAGATGCGCGCCAAGCGGTGAATTAGTTCCGACGCCACTTGCTCCAATGTTTTCATCTGGCCCGAGCCAGTTGGGCATTCGACCTGGAAGCTGTTGCCGTAATAGCAATGGTACTCGCGGAGCGCTTGAATAATCAGAAAGTTCACGGGAAACCAAATCGGCCCGCGCCAGTTGGAATTGCCGCCGAACAGGTCGGTCGTCGACTCGCCCGGCTCATAGTCTAATCGATGCTCATGACCATCCAGCCGCAGCACAAAGGGATGCTCTTCGTGGTACTTCGATACCGCGCGGATTCCGTAAGGTGAAAGAAACTCGCGCTCATCGAGCAGGTAGGCCAACATGCGGCGCAACTGGTCGGTCCGCACCAGGCCGAGGATCAACGTATTGTGAGCACCCGGCGTTACCATCGGCCCGACGCTTTCGATCAAGTCTGGACGATGCTCGATAAACCACTGCCGACGTCGATTGAATGCCGGATGCTTCTGGCAGGAGGCGCCGTCCACTACCCTCGCGCCGAACAGCGGTACAAAGCCTACCATCGTACGAGCGCGAATCGGGATCGTTTCGCCGCTGGGCGTCGTCAGGTGGTCGTAGAAAAAGCCGTCCTCCTCATGCCACAAGGTTTTTTGCGGATCGGTCAGGCTGTTCATCGAGTTGGCGATGTAGACGAAGTGTTCCCAAAACTTGCTGGCGAGGTCTTCGTACACCGGGTTTCGCTCGGCCAGGAGGAGTGCGATCGAAAGCATGCTGCGGGCAAACGCAGCCATCCAACTCGTGCCATCCGCCTGGCCAAGCATATAGCCGGGAGGCAGCTTGCCGCGATCGAAGGCGCCGATGTTGTCCATGCCGAGAAAGCCGCCTTGGAAAATGTTCTTCCCCAGTGCATCCTTACGATTTACCCACCAAGTAAAGTTAAGAAGGAGCTTCTCGAAAACGCGCTGTAAGAACGCATAATCTGAGTTGCCGGTGTGCAATCGCTCGATGTCGAACACGGCGCGAGACGCCATCGCCAGCACAGGCGGATTCACGTCGCTGAAGTCCCATTCGTAGGCGGGCAACTGGCCGTTGGGGTGCATGTACCATTCACGGAGCATGAGGATGATCTGCTCCTTGGCGAAATCGGGGTCGACATGCGCAAGGGCCGCACAATGAAAGGCGAGGTCCCATGAGGCGAACCAGGGGAACTCCCACTTATCGGGCATCGAGATAACGTCGCGGCAGAAAAGGTGCGTCCAGTCGTGGTTGCGCGCGTGTTGACGCTGCGGCGGCGGAACAGGCTCGGCCGGATCGCCCTGCAGCCAGTCGCTCACGACGAAGTGGTAGTGCTGTTTTGACCACAGCATGCCGGCAAATGCCTGACGGGCGATTGACTTGGCCTCGGGCGAGAGGTGGTCACCATAAACGGCGTGGTAGAACTCGTCTGCTTCTTCGCGCCGCTCGGCGATGTGGGCATCGAAATCGGCGAACGGCGTTTCGAGCGGATGTTCGCCGATGAGTGCCGCCAAGCGAAGCTGCAGGGTCAGCGTTTCGCCTGCCGCTACGGTGCGATCGTAGCGAGCGGCTGCCTTGGTGCCTGTTTGGTCCGGATTCACCGCCGCGAGTTTGTTGCCAACGAGGTACTCATGAAACCCGTCTTTCACATAGGGCGAAGGCCCCGCGACGTTAAATAGCTTGGGAAAGTTTGTTTCGTTTTCGGTGAAGAGTAGCTCGTCTGCCTGGTTGCAATACAGGATGTACTCACCAAGCTGATAGTGTCTGGCCAACATCGTGCGAGTAACTGGCCGCGGTTTGGCTGTCTGCCCGGCGATGATCGACGGGCGCCGCGGATCGCGTCCCCAGGTCCATGTATTGCGGAACCACAACGTCGGCAACACACAGATCGGCGCGGCGTCCGGACCACGATTCGTAATGCTGACGCGAATCAGCAAATCTTCGGGTTCCCGCTTGGCATACTCGACGGCCACGTCGAAATAACGGTTGTCGTTGAAGATGCCTGTATCGATCAGTTCATATTCGGGATCGAAACGGGTGCGCCGACGATTCTCGTCCACAAGTTTCTCGTAAGGAAACCGCGCCTGCGGGTACTTGTACAAATATTTCATGTACGAGTGAGTAGGCGTGTTATCGAGGTAAAAATAATACTCCTTCACATCCTCGCCATGATTGCCCTCTTCGCCGCTGAGGCCGAATAGACGCTCTTTAAGAAACGGATCGCGCTGGTTCCAAAAGGCGAGCGCGAAGCATAAATATTGATGACGATCGCAGATGCCCGCGATGCCGTCCTCATTCCAGCGATAGGCACGCGAGCGGGCGTGGTCATGCGGGAAGTAGCTCCAAGCATCACCATCGGCGCTGTAGTCTTCGCGGACAGTGCCCCAGGCGCGCTCGGCCAGAAAAGGCCCCCAGCGGTTCCAATGGCCGATCCGCTGACGCGTCATCTGGAGCCGAACGCCTTCACGTGTATCGAAAATACTCATAAGCGTGAGTCGACGTGCGGCTGTTCAAATATCTTACGAAGCCAGTTCGGGGTTATGCCAACCGCCGGGCGGGCAAACTATTTGATCGACTTCTTTCGGACCCCAGGTGCCGGGATCATATTCATACACTGGCGTTTTTGCCTTGAGCACGGAATCGACAATCCGCCACGCTTCTTCGACGGAATCTTCGCGTGCAAACAAGGTCGCATCGCCGCGCATCGCGTCGCCCAGCAGTCGTTCGTAGGCGTCCATTTCGTCCGGCGCTGGGTGGCGACTGGCTTCCATTTCCACGCATTGGCCGGTTTTTTCGTGATTGGGCGTGATCGCCATCATGCCGATCGCGAAGATGATCTGCGGACTGATTCGAAAACGAAAATAGTTCGACTTCAAATCGTAGCCCTTGAACATCGTCGGCGGCTTGCGCAGTCGCACCACGATTTCGGTGCTGGTCACCGGCAGGCACTTGCCGGCGCGAATGTAAAACGGCACACCTTGCCAACGCCAAGAATCGATTTCCAGCTTGAGCGCGGCAAAGGTTTCCACTTTGGAATCGGCCGCGACTCCCTTTTCGTTGCGGTAGCCGCGGAACTGGCCGCGGATGAGGTTTTTGGCCTGGATGTCTTGGATCCCGCGCAGAACCTGCACTTTTTCGTCGCGAATCGATTCGCTGTCGGTGCGGACGGGCGGCTCCATCGTGAGGTTTAGCAGCACCTGAAACAGATGATTCTGAACGACATCGCGAATCGTGCCCATTTCGTCGTACAACGCGCCACGGCCTTGCACACCGAAGTCCTCGGCCATCGTGATCTGCATGCTCTCGATATTGTCGCGATCCCAAATGGGCTCGAGGAGCGAATTGGCGAATCGGAAGAAGACGAGATTGTGAACGGGCGACTTTCCCAAGTAATGATCGATGCGGAAGATGTCGCGCTCGCTGAATGTTTGGAGCAGAATCGAGTTCAGCTTGCGTGCCGAAGCAAAGTCGCGCCCGAACGGTTTCTCGATAATGACCCGCGCGCCGCTAGTGCAATTTGCCTGGTTCAATTGCTCGACCACGGGTCCGAACATGGCCGGTGGAATGGCCAGATAATGGGCCGGGCGTTGCGCGCCGCCTAGCTCTTTTCGCAGCGACTTGAATGTAGCCGGATCGTTGTAATCGCCATCGACGTAGCGGAGGAGGCACAGCAATTTGTCGAACGCGGCCGTATCGATGCCGCCATGCTTTTCGACGCTGTCGCGAGCCCGAGCTTTGAGCTGATCCAGATTCCAGCCCGACTTGGCCACGCCGATGACCGGAACGTCTAACTGGCCGTGCCTCACCATCGCTTGGAGCGACGGGAAGATTTTTTTGTAGGCTAGGTCGCCTGTGGCGCCGAAGAAGACCAACGCGTCTGACTGAGGGACATCCATAAGGTTGCTTTCTACGACTTGGCTGGCTTTTCGAGATGGCCGCCGAACTGGAATCGCATGGCCGAGAGGAGCTTGTCCTGAAAGTCGGCTTCGCCGCGTGAGCTAAACCGTTGATAGAGCGCGGCGGAAAGTACGGGCGCCGGCACCGCCTCGTCGATGGCGGCTTTGATCGTCCAGCGTCCTTCGCCGGAATCGGAAACGCGGCCGGTGAACTCGGTCAGCTCTGGATCTTTTACGAGCGAGGCTGCGGTCAGGTCGAGGAGCCAGGAGGCGATCACGCTGCCACGCCGCCAGACCTCGGTGATGTCTCGGAGATTGAGATCGTACTGGTAGTGCTCGGGGTCGCGGAGGGGCGTAGTTTCGGCGTCGACATCGTGTACATGTTTGCCGATGTTCGCGTCGCGCAAAATGCCCATGCCCTCGGCGTAGGCCGCCATGACGCCGTACTCGATGCCGTTATGCACCATCTTTACAAAGTGCCCTGCCCCGCTGGGACCGCAGTGCAAATAGCCTTGTTCGGCGGTGCCGCCGAGCTTCTCGCGGCCGGGTGTACGCGCGATGTCGCCAGGGCCAGGGGCGAGGGCGGAGAAAATCGGATCGAGGTGTTTCACTACGTCTGTTTCGCCGCCGATCATCATGCAGTAGCCACGCTCGAGGCCCCAGACGCCGCCGCTGGTACCGACGTCGGCGTAGTGGATTTTTTTTGCTGATAGTTCCTTGGCGCGGCGAATATCGTCGACGTAGTACGAGTTGCCGCCATCGATCAAGATATCGCCGCTGTCGACCAGCGGCAGCAATTCGGCGATCGTTTTGTCGACAACAGCCGCCGGGACCATCAGCCAGATTGCGCGCGGCTTGGCGAGCTTCTTAACGAAGTCCGCCAATGAGGCTGCGCCGATAGCTTTTTCTTTGGAAAGATCTTCCACCGCTTTAGGAAAAACATCGTAGACAACACACTCGTGACTGGCCTGCATCAATCGCCGAACCATGTTCGAGCCCATTCGACCAAGTCCGATCATTCCGAGTTGCATGGTTGACTCCTAAGGGATGACTCAAAAATAACTTCGGCAGATGGGATTCACCACGGAGACACGGAGGGCACGGAGAAGAGAATTGGGAACACTAATCGACGCTAATCTTCACTAATAATAAATATGCGGAAACAACTTGTACCGGTTTTCTGCATTGGTTGATTAGTGATTATTAGTGTCGGTTAGTGTTCTCTCGGCTTTTCTTCTCTGTGTCCTCCGTATCTCCGTGGTTATTCTGAAAATCCGGAAGTTATTTTTGAGCCATTTCTAAGTTCGACTTTTGCAGTTTTTAGGGAACCACGAAAAGCACGGAATCACGCGAAATAAGACGATTTCATCGATCGCCCTGCAGCACGGTGTGTTTTGGCGCAGGTATGATCAACATGGTCTAGCGCAAAAACTGGCTCACTCCCAGGTTTTCGGGCCTTTCGTGAATTTCGTGGTTCGGAAATGTGCAAAACTCGAACTAAGTTGTTTCTACAAATGGTTGTAGGATGATTTTGGATGTAAGGGGATCTGAATTCTGGCGAATTCAGCTACGCGCAGGCAATCCGGCGCGGCGAGATCGGCGATGCCTATCTTAGCAGACGATGCGCGCGGACTGAATTGGCTGGCGACTAAAACTGGTTGTCGTTGCGGTGGGCTACGCTTTCGTTGGGGCGAATTTGTGGATTCGGCAATGGGGTGCGCTAAGCCGCAAGCGGCGGTTGGGGGTTACATGGGGTGTTTTCCTTTTTGTTTGGTGGTTGGTTCGCGGGACGAGTCCCGCCGCTAATTTGGGGCGTGTAAAAAAAGAAATGATGCGCGCACTGAGTTGACGACAGCGCAGCGGCGCTCCGTGGCCGGCTGGGGCCGTTACGACGCTGCGCTATCCAAGACTCACCCGCTCGCTGGGACCTGCGGCATAATGGACCGAAGACGACGACTGGGGGCGCCTGGTTTCACAAGGGACGCCGCTAAGCGTATTGGTGTCCAGGAACCTCTCCAACCGCCGCCCCGGCTCGACGTCTTCCACATCTAACCAGCGGCACGGACATTTCTGTGCGGTGTACTGTAGTATATGTAGTGGCCATTTCCTAGTCCCCAGTTTTTAAGAAAGTTGGGGCTGGGGAATGGGGGCTAGGGGCTGGGGCGAGGAGTGAGAGAGGGGTGGGGGGAAGAGGCGCGCTAAGCCGCGAGCGACGAGGGTTAGGTGGTTAGGTGGTGGGTGTCGTTCCAGAGGCGGAGGATGGGGGTGGAGGGGGAGTGTTCGTAGCTTAGTTCGCTGAGGCTGGTTGTGC
>CAZGMU010000135.1:0-4723 GCA_964526975.1 uncultured Planctomycetaceae bacterium | reverse complement strand
AAAAGTATTGCCCTGCTTCGGGCGAGAGTCCGAGCCAGCGGGCGGCGAGGACACGGAGGAAGTGGCCGCTAGAGAAGAGTAGGACATTGCCGGAAATTGAACGAACCTTGGCAATTACGCGGTCGGCGCGTTCGGCAACTTGAGCGGGTGATTCACCGCCGGGGCAACCGTCGCGAAATACGATCCAACCTGGATGGTCCGCTTGGATTTCGCTGGTCAGGCGGCCTTCGTATTGGCCGTAGTTCCATTCCACGAGATCAAGTAGCGTCTCGGCGATCGACTCGAAACCGGCGAGAGCACAAGTACACGCTGCTCGTTGGAGGGGGCTTGTGAAGACTTTTGCGAAGGAGAGGCCTTGCAAGCGCATGCCAAGTTGTCGTGCGCCTTGTTCGCCGCGGCCGGTGAGTGGAATATCGGTGAGGCCGGTGTGTTTGCCGGCGAGGCTCCACTCGGTTTCGCCGTGCCTAGCCAGATAGAGAATTGGAAGGGGTTGCGTCATAACGTTTACTTTCCCGTGCAATCGAATCGATCTCGCCATTGGGTATTCTATGGAGAGCTGCGCGGTAATTGAACCTGGTAAAGGCTGGCGGCGGTCGGCGAGAAAAAGCAGGTTTGGTTACAGTGCTGTTTTTAATGTGTGTGCTGGGGAATCGAGTGTGATATTTGTATTGATAGTGGGGGGTTGGGGGGGGGGGAGGGACGGGGGCGGGGACGCCCAGGCTCGCGGGGAGTTGTTGTGTGGTGGGAGCATCGGGAGTAGGCTGTCGCATACTGCCCGAGGCACCGAAGGAGATCTGTTGTGGATGTGGCGATGCTAGCGCGGATTCAGTTCGCGCTCACGATCATGTTTCACTATTTGTTCCCGCCGCTGACGATCGGCTTGGGAGTGGTGCTGGTTTACCTGGAGGGCAACTATCTGCGCACGCGCGATCCGCTGTATGAGTCGGCGGCGAAGTTTTGGACGAAAATCTTTGGGCTGAACTTCGCGCTGGGCGTGGTGACTGGCATCGTGATGGAGTTCGAGTTTGGCACGAACTGGGCGGTTTATTCTCGCTACGTGGGGGACGTATTCGGCTCGGCGCTCGCGGCAGAGGGAATTTTCTTTTTGGAGTCTGGCTTTTTGGCGATTTTGTTGTTTGGCTGGAATGCGGTCGGGCCGAAGATGCACTTTTTTGCCACGGTGATGGTGGCGATCGGAGGCATTTTTTCGTCGGTGTGGATCGTGATTGCCAACTCCTGGCAGCAGACGCCGGCGGGCCACGAGATTCGCGATCACCTGATTAATGGCAAGAACTATCCGCGGGCGGAGATCGTCGATTTTTGGGCGATGGTTTTTAATCCATCGTCGGTCGAGCGATTGATTCACGTGTGGCTGGGAGCGTTCATCCTGGGGGCGTTCTTCGTGATGAGTATCTCGGCGTGGTACTTGTTGAAGGGGCGTCATCATGAGTTTGCAAAGCGGTCGTTTACAGGCGGGTTGATGCTGGCGACGATCTGCTCGCTGGCTCAGCTTGCGTCTGGTCACGTCGCGGCAAGGGTCGTGGCTTTTCATCAACCGGCGAAGCTGGCGGCGATGGAGGGTCAGTTTCGCACGGAGACGCACGCGCCGATGCACCTGTTCGGCTGGCCAGATGCGAAGACGGGAGAAGTTCGCTTCGCCGTGGCGATTCCCGGGATGCTGAGTTGGCTTGTACATGGCGACGTGGCGGCGGAGGTGGCTGGATTCGACAAGCTCGAAGAAACGTGGGGGCAGCCGCCGGTGTGGCTCACGTTTCAGGCGTACCATCTGATGATCGCGATCGGGATGACGTTTATCGTGTCGACGCTCTATGCGAGTTACTTGCGCTGGCGGGGACGGTTGTTCGAGACGCGGTGGCTGTTGTGGTATTTTGTGTTCGCGGTGCTGCTGGCTTTTACGGCCAACGAAGCGGGCTGGGTAACGGCCGAGGTGGGGCGGCAGCCGTGGATCGTGTACCCGTCGCTGCAAGCCGGCCGGCTTAGCGGCGGGCTGCGAACCAGTGACGGACTGTCTGAAGTGGTGGCGGCGGAGCAAGTGTTGGCGTCGATCGTGATGTTTGGCGTTGTCTACCTGTTTCTGTTTGTTCTGTGGCTCCTTCTGCTGAACAGCAAGATTCAGAAAGGGCCGGAGCCGGTCGAGGCGGCCGATCGATCATCGTCGCGAGGAATGGTCGACGCCGCGACGCAACGCCCGTCGCACCGAGCATCGCTGACCGAGCCTAAGGAATGACTCAACAAGATAGGATTCACCACGGAGACACGGAGGACACAGAGAAGATATTTATCCGCAGATAAACGCAGATGGACGCAGATAATAATTGAAGACAATTTCATCTTGCTCCTATCCGCGTTTATCGGTGTTCATCCGCGGTTTCTTTGATTTCTTCTCCGTGCCCTCCGTGTCTCCGTGGTTATTCTGAAATGGGGAAGTTATTCTTGAGTCGTTCCTAGAAAGTTGTGAACGAGGTTTGAGAATGGATTTGAACACATTGTGGTTCATCTTGCTGGGCGTGCTGCTGACCGGTTACGCGATACTGGATGGCTTCGATCTGGGCGTGGGCATTTTGCAGCCGATTGCGCGGACGGAAGAAGAACGTCGCTTGTTGCTGAACTCGATCGGGCCGATCTGGGACGGCAACGAAGTGTGGCTGGTCACGTTTGGCGGGGCGATGTTCGCGGCGTTTCCCGAGTCGTACGCCACCGTGTTCTCTGGTTTCTACAATGTGTTCATGTTGATTTTGTTCGCGCTGATCCTGCGGGCTATTTCGATCGAGTTTCGCAGTAAGATTCAGATGCACGGATGGCGGCGGTTCTGGGACTACGGCTTCTTCTTTTCGAGCCTGCTGGCGGCGCAACTGTTCGGCACGGCCGTCGGGGCAGCGATGAACGGGGTTCCGCTGAATGATCGTTGTGTGTTCACGGGGCGGTTTCTCGATCAGTTGGGCGTTTATCCTTTGCTCGTTGGGCTGATGACCGTCGCGATGTTTGCGATGCATGGTGCGATTTATCTGTATCTGAAGACCGAGGGGGTCTTGCAGGAGCGCGTCTATGGATGGATGTGGCGGGGCTTCGGGTTTTTTCTGGTGACGTACCTGCTAGTCACGATCATCACACTTGTGACGATTCCGCACGCCACACGCAATTTTCAGCATCAGCTCTGGGCTTGGGGGTTGGTGGTGCTCAATATTCTGGCGATCGCCAATATTCCGCGTGCGATCTCGCAGCGGCGCGCGGGCTATGCTTTCTTCTCATCGAGCGCGACGATTGCGGCGCTCGTTTGCCTGTTTGGAATCGCGCTGTTCCCGAACCTGGTCACTTCTCGGCCGATCGAGGAGAACAGCCTGACGATCTACAATGCTGCGTCGTCACACAAAACGCTGGTGATCATGACGATCATCGCGGTGGTGGGGATGCCGTTTGTGGTTGCGTACACGGTGATTGTGTATCGAACGTTTTATGGGAAGGTGCGGTTGGAGGAGCACAGTTATTGAGGGGAAGCGCGGTGCGCTAAGCCGCAAGCGGCTGGGAAGCGATATCCGGGCTTAGGAATGACTCAAGAATAACTTCCCGGTTTTCAGAATAACCACGGAGACACGGAGGGCACGGAGAAGAGATTCAGGAGGACATTAGGAAC
Organism: uncultured Planctomycetaceae bacterium; assembly: GCA_964526975.1. Taxonomy (GTDB): domain Bacteria; phylum Planctomycetota; class Planctomycetia; order Pirellulales; family Lacipirellulaceae; genus JABDGM01. The sequence goes on along the minus strand of CAZGMU010000135.1, from coordinate 1,071 downwards.
ACTAATCTTCATTAATCCCCGTTAGTATCAACTATCAAAGAAGAGGCTATTTCCGTCTCATTTTTGATTTTGATGGGGGCACGCAGCGGGTCCAGTCGGGCACCTATCACAGCGAGTCCACCGCCAACGAAACCGACAAGGGAAAGATCCACACGGACGACTTCACGGGCGGGCCGAGAGGCGAATATAAGGGGACGGGAGTCATATTCGCGACGCAAATATGACTCTCGTCCCCTTAAGTTCTCTCTTAAGTTCTCTCCCACTTTGATATTCTTGACCGAGCGCACCCAGGCGTGGACTTGGACATTGCAGAACATAACGCTCTTCAAAATCTAACCAATGGTGTAAAAGCGAGTCGGTCGCCAAATGTTTCTAATATGAGAGATCCAGTCGGTGAACTGCGAAGAAAATTGCTGGGTTTGCCAGAACCCAAAGATTTTTAGGAGATAGTCGATGAAGTCAACATGGAGACGTGGTGATGTGTTCTTGGTTCCACTCAGTGATGAATACCGTGGAGTTGGCCAAATTGTGGAGGCGCTTGCTACAGGCGAACTATATGTCGTTTTATTCAACGGGAAGTACAAACGTGAAAGCCAGCCCAAAGTTATTGACATAGCTACGATGGAGCCAGTATTTGCATCATTAACGCTCGATGCCAAGTTATGGCATGAACACTGGTCGATTATCGGCAATTTCACTGACAACCTTGTTAACATTCATCAACCAACATTCAAAGTTCGTCATTCGGGAGTTATGCACGCTGAATCGCTCGATGGCGAAAAGTATCGGCCCATAAATGTGGATGAGGAGCAGCGACTTCAACCGCGAAGGACTCTTGCACCGATTCGTTTGCAAAACGCCCTACAAGCGTATCATGACCTACGTGATTGGGAACCCTATTTTGACGATTTGAGTTATCCGCTCGTTGTAAAGTCATCACAAGTTCGCATTTGACTGGAGGGAAGACAAGGGGGTCAGAACTGGGACGAATATAAGGGGGCGGGAGTCATATTCGCGGGGCCTGTAAATCTTTTTGTGTCACGCCAGCACAATTGTCAGTTGTTGGTTCGT
>CAZGMU010000134.1:0-11269 GCA_964526975.1 uncultured Planctomycetaceae bacterium | reverse complement strand
GCGAATGAGTTTGCAGCTAATGTGGTTAGGGTGTCGAAATGGCGGACGAACTTGATTCAATCGCAGACAGCATCCTAGCCGTTCTACGGGCTTCCGCAGTTCCGTTAAAGGTCCCCGCGATTGCCGATGATCTCGAAGGTCAAGGAGTTTCTATTACGAAATGGAAGGTGAATTCAGTTCTTTACGGAGTGCTGTCTCAAGAAGGCAAAGTTGCGCAGGACAGCGAGTACCGATGGTCATTAGTTGGGCAGTGCGGGGGCGGCATTGCAAACGTCGGGCGAGAAGTTCAAGCCGCTGGGCATGCACCGGAATGCGAGGACGAGTCGGTGTCGCAACTCGAATCGCGTCGAGACGCTAGACGCGTGCTTCAGGTGCTGCGCTCCAGGACAACGTCATGCCGCGCAGTGAAGGCGATATCTGTGGGTACGGAACTTATCGAACAAGAGATATATTCGCTTGCTGATTCGCTTCTTAACGACGGAACGACGGGAGCATTGATTGTTGTTGCAGCTGATTGGGGCTTCGGAAAATCTCACATGAGAATGCTATTATCCAGTCATTTGTCCAAACGTGGAATTCCCTTTGCATATGAGTGTGTCGACGCCCGCGCTGCATCTCTCGCACACATACATCGGTCCATTCCACGTTGGCTTGAACGTATGCAATTGGGTCGGACTGTTGGGCTCCGCGATGCTCTAAACAATGGCCTAATCTCAGGTGAGAAAGCGCTTGAATGGGCGATCAATCGCGGCTCCGAGTTCGCGAACGGCCTTTACTGGGCGCTCAAAGGATACGAAGGCGGCTGGTTACAAGCACTTGGACATCTATGCCGGTCGCCCGATTATCCTTACCAGCATTCTAAAGCCTGGGCGATTCTTGGATCTGCCGCAACGTTTCTAAATAAAATGGGCCGCGGTGGCCTCGTGATATTGCTCGATGAGGCAGAAAACATCGACAAACAATACGACATACGCGGTCGCCGAAAAAGCTACGAGACTTTGACACTTATGATGAGGCATCCGCACATACTGCCAGTCGTGTTTGTGACCGATCGATTCCTCTATCAAGTGGAACAGGACAAAAAGCATGGAGCGGGCCGCGGATGGTGGAATTGGAGCCCTGAGGCAAAGTGGTTTGTTAGCAATTTTCCAGAGCGTCAGCCACTTCGTCCGCCGCGAATGTCTGAACCACTTGCTGAGGAACTGGTAAAACGTATCGAAGAGTTGTATCGACGTGCTTACGTTTCGTCATCGCGGTTCTCACCGCAACGAATATTGGAGCATTGGCGCCGAACTCCGACGCGATCCACACGGTTGCTGGTGCGTCTTACGGTGAACGAGCTTGATTTGATGGCTCAGAACGGCGCTGACAAATAAGTGCGATTGAAACGGTTCGGTCCTTTCCGAATCGGTTTTCATGACTTCGATCGGGTGAATTGTTGGTCGGTTGGCAGACCAACGACACGTCGGTTCGGCCATGCAAGAGTTCTTAGGCGACGGCGATGTTCATCCAGCGAACGGTCGACGGCTACTTGCGTCTGGTCTTCAATCCACGCAAACCCTTCCAGGATCGCCCGCAACTCGGTCGCTTCATTTTCACGTTGTTGCCACAACGCAGATAGGGCGCCCCGGTCCAGGCAACTGACTCGATCCCAGCACGGGGACGCACGTAGAATGGCGTCTAGCTGTGCCGGGTTCTTGACCCTTCCGAGGGAACATTACCCTGTGCTCTTCGGTGATCGCGACTTCCTTTTCGCTGCCGACGACTTTTGTCATCCCGTCGCGTGCCGCAAGTGCCTTCAACGCCTCTTTGATTTGATCGACCTCGCAGTCGAGCTTGGCGATTTCGGCCTTCCATTCATCTTGCTTCGCTTTTAACAAATTCCAGCGATCAACGAGAGCCACACCTGGTTCTGCCAAGAACTGGTTCGCCGGCAGCTGCTTTACGGCAAAAAGGTGCTTCCGCACGGGGCAGACCGCTTGGTACTCGCAATACGGGCAAAGCCCCGTTCGTGGGTCGGGAATGCATCTTCGACACGATCACGAGATTCGACGTCTGCAATCGCAATGAGGGTGGTTTCTCGCAACGACTCTAGTTGCTCGCGGGTTCGCCGCGATCGAATCGTTTGATCGAATCGGACGAAATGCCAAATCAGTTCGACCTGCTCGATGTCGGGCCACATCCGCCGAATACCAATCTCGTAGACAGCCAATTGACTGTCATTGTCCATGTCAGCCTGCGTTGGCAGGCGACTATTCGTTTTGTAGTCGTGGATTTGCCACACGCCGTCAGCTGACCGTGCCAGCCGATCGATGAAGCCCCGCATTTGTGATCGTGCGCCCGGATCGAGTGGGAACTGAATCTCCATTTCGAGGCCAATGATTTTGGAATCATTGAATGGAGCATACCGACGGTAGTAATCGCGCACCCATCCTTCGCCTTGCCGACAGAAATCGTCGGGCGCAGCACCGTCCGGCAAAACAACGCTTGGACTCCATTCCGAGGTCCACCGGCTTCGGTAGGATGCGACGATGTCGTCTTCGGAAATCAGACGGCCGTTTCGCGCATTGTCGTAAACTCGCTCCAGGGTTTCGTGGACGCGAGAGCCAAGATACGTCGCGATAAACTCTGGCTCGTCTTTGAGCGGGACTTTGGCCACGTAGCGGTAATAGTACTTCCGCGGGCATTGTCTAAATGTCTGTAGGCGACTGTACGAATAAATTGCCATACGACATCCAGTCTTCGCACTCAACGCGGGCGCCGCGCTAGAACGGGCGAAACCAGTTTGCTTGTTTCCTCATAGATCGGCGGATAGCAAAGTGCCGGCCAATCGTCATGACATGCGTGCTCGATCGCGATTTCCAGAATAGGCTGCAACAGTCCTTCGAGGACTTCGCGTGATTGACGTAGTGTCGCGCGATTCAGCTCGCTTCCTCGAGTTGCCGCCCCGTGGACCAGCTGTCCACGAACTACATACACACGCTCCAGCGCCAGGCCAGCCAAACTCAACCAGCGACGCTCCACAAAAAAAGACAAGGCTTCATGATATCGGCGCCGCAAGTTGCCAGGTTGTTCTGGGTTCTGCCAGAACCGCAAGTCGACATATTTATTTTCTATCAACTGCAGAATTGGCTCGCGCAGACGCTGTAGATGTTCGGCCACTTTCCCGTCGGCATCCTGTTGCAACACGAGCTTCAGAAAATCTTTCCAGGAAGCCATATCAGGCGCAGGGAACCCGGCTTCGTGATCCCAACGACCGTAGAGTGCATTAAAGGCGATCCATCCGTAGAGCAACCGGCCATCAGGCTGATCCTCTACGTCCGTATCGATGGCTCGTTCAAACCAGCTTAGCGCCCGATGGACGCGAATCTGCCAATTCTGGTGCCGCTGCTCCGTTTCGGCGCAGCGGGTTTTAAACTGCTTGCGAAGCGATGCGAGCTGCTCGCGTGAGCAACTTTGGACCCCCGGTAAACTCATGGCCGCTCCGTTTTTTGGACGAGTAGGGCGACCCTCCTTGGAGTTGAAAGAAGCGAATTCCATTCTAAGCGCCAATTTCGCCGTCTCATAGCGAGGGCGTTAAAGTTTCGACTGGGCTGATTACTCATATCGACCCTATTGAAATCAACAGGCCGGAAATGCAATCTTACAGCTGAACAACGCCCCCGCCAGCTTTACGCGAGTTTTCCACAAGCTAGATTTCGACATGACCACAATCGAACAAATCGACAATGGAATCACCGTGTCCCGCGAGGAACTTTATCGGCAGGTATGGCAAGAGCCGATGACAAAGGTCGCACCACGGTATGGGCTGTCCGATGTCGGCCTGGCGAAGGTTTACCGAAAGTACCAAATACCTCGACCTCCAGTCGGTTATTGGGCTAAATTTGGGGTCGGCCAGCATGTCGAGCAAACGCCATTGCCAACATTGGATGACGAGTCGCTGCAGGAGATTCAGTTTTTCCGTCAGCAATTCTTTGGCGATCTAACCGACGCACCGAAAAGACTTGTCGAAAAAGTCAAAGTCGTCGTCTCAGATCGATTGATCGGTCCTCATCCTCTCGTAGCCAAGACACGGGAACATTGGCCTACCAAGAAGTCAGTGGGCGAGGATCAGAAGATGGAGCATTGTCTTTCTGTGCACGTGTCGGCGCAGGCATTTCCGCGGGCCATGCGCATCTATGATGCACTCATAAAGAAATGGGAAGAGTTGGGAGGCAGCGTTCGAGTCGATCCGACCCGTTTTGTGTTCGATGATGACTCCGTAGGAGTTTCACTCTCTGAAGAGATGGATCGCGTCGAGAAAAACAAAGACGAGAACCGCTATTGGAAGGATTGGGAGTACAAGCATACGGGCCGGCTCGTGTTGGAGATTTCGGGCCGCTGGGAGCGTAATTTTCGCAAGCATTGGGGCGATGGCAAGAAGCAGCAGCTTGAGAACATCTTGGGTTCATTCATTGAGGGACTGCGAAAGTGGATCGCTAACGAACGTGCGCATCGCCTCGAAGATGAAATTCGAGAGCGTCAGCGATCGAAGGCTCTGCAAGTCCACACGAGGCGGGAAGAGTTGGCGAAGAAATTTGCGCAGCAGGCGAAGCATTTAGAACAATGCGCTGCGAACTTCGCACAAAGTGAAGAGATTCGCAAATACCTGGAGACGTTTGAAAGCAAGATTGACCAAGGACTCATACGACCGACTAACCCAGAAACGTTTCCGGGCTGGCTGGAGTGGGCGAAGTGGTACGCTGACTATCTGGACCCGCTCACGCCAACCCCTATGCGGGAGGATTATTCAGTATTGCCCAAGAACATGCCGGTTGCGGATCTTGAATGGACCGAACGCGCTCAAGTGATCATAGAAACCCTCGGTGTCACAGATACTGACGAACTGTATCGTGTCGACCGGCAAACGGTCATCAACATCGGCAACAGGTACAACTCGTCGGAGTGGTCAGAGATCGGGCGCGTTCTGGAGGGTTTGGGGTACGATGTATCGGACAACCGGTATAAATACTGAACCGTCCCGACTGAGGTTCGTGTTCCTGACCTGAATGATCGCAACAGCCGTTAACCCGGAGCCGCGCGAGACTCAGAGACAACCGAGACTTTGCCCCGAGAACGTGCCCCAAGGGCGATGAGCGTTGGGCGGCGGGTCGCGCGCGATCCCAATTCGGAGAGACCTCACGGCCGTCGCCCGCAACGCAACTCGTTGCGGGACTTGGCCTAGAAACGAAAAAAGCCACCGCCCGAAGGCGATGGCTTTGCGTATAACCCACAGGTAGCCAGTTTCGCTACCAGAAAAACAAATGGCGGGGACAGGATTCGAACCTGCGACCTCGAGGTTATGAGCCTCGCGAGCTACCTGGCTGCTCCACCCCGCGTCAGTTTTAGGTGCCTGCCGGAAACATGATTCTCCGGCGGGGAACTACTATTGTTAGCCGAATATCTGTTGCTAGACAAGCCCTCCAGCAGTGCGTCTGCATAGGTTTGGCGTATATTCTTGCTTTAAGCACCCACCAGCCTATTGTTGCAGTCCACATTGAACCTCTCCCTTTCGCACGTTATTTTGGTAAATTCATCGTTTCACACTATATGTACTAATGCTACATCTGTTACGCCTTGAGGAGTGTCTTCAACAATGTCGCACGATCACAAGCATTCAGGCCACGGCGGCCATGGCCACAACCACGGGCCCTCCAGCCCTATCCACAATGGCTGGTGGTTCTTCGCAGCGGTTGTGCTGATGCTCGGCGCGATGTTGATCTACGTGATGTCGGACGACGAGGCGATCGGCCCAGGTGGAACAGGTGAGCCCGTGCCCGCAGCCGCGGCGCCATAACCGCCAATTTCTATAACTGCTTTTAACTTGCGAAAGCGTTGACGACTGTTACGCTCGTTGTCGCAATTGCGATAAGCCGCTCGGCTGCCTTGAGCAACGAGCTATAATCGAAATTTGACGCGGCGGCAAAAAGTCAGCGAGCTGTCTTTGCAGGAACGGTAAATGGCGCTAAATTCGCGGGATGTTAACGCGACGCGACCATATGAGCGGGGTTCTGTTCGATCCGTGGGAGTATCTTGGTCCCCAGCGACGAAGGTTACTTGAGCAGATCTGGGCAGGTGTATTTCGGGATTATTTGCTGAAGGAATTGCCGGTCAACGAGTTGGCCGCTGGTTTTCGCGATGATTTCGGCCGCCCCAGCAAGGACCTCCACATCGCGATCGGTGCACTGATTCTCCAGCAGTTGCATGATCTGACCGATCGGCAGACGAGCGAAGCAGTGGCCCTGAACATCGCGTGGCACTACGCGTTGGACATTCGCCACGAACCGGACGCCTATTTCTGCGAGCGAACGCTCCGCAACCACCGACGCAGGATCTTGGAGCTGAAGCTCGATGAGGTGCTGTTCCAAACGCTGACGGACCGACTGATCCAAGCAGTTGGCGTGGAGACGACGAAGCGGCGGCTCGACTCCACGACCGTGAAGTCGGCGATCCGCGGCCTCACGCGGCTGGGCATTCTGGTCGAGGCCGTGAGCAAGTTTTTGCGGGAGCTCAAACGGAAGCACCCCGAGCGCTATGCGGAAGTCGACGGCGAGATCGTCCGCAAGTACGTGGATCGCCAAGGCGATGGCTGCTTTGCCGACACACGTCCCAGCGAGTCGAAACGGCGGCTGCCGGAAGCGGCTCGCGGCGTGTACGAGCTCGTCGAACAGTTTCGGCCGACCCCAGCGGCGGAACTGGAAAGTTATCGGCTACTGGAGCAGATTTTTCAGGAACAATGTGAACTGACCGGCAATCGCGAGTCGCCGGTGGAGATCCGGCCGCCGCGGAAGGAAGGCTGTGATGGCATCGTGAGCCCGGCCGATCCTGATGCCCGCTATAACAAGCACCGCGGTACAGGCTACCTGGTGCAAATCATGGAGACTTTTGCCGAAGATGATTCGCAAGCAGACAACTCCCAGCCGACCAAGCCGGACCTGATCACCCACGTCGCCGTCAACAAGCTCTCGATGCACGACCAGGATGCTTTGGAGCCTGCGATCGGGGGCACCTCTCGACGGGGCATCAAGCCCCAAGAACTTCTGGCGGACTCCCAATTATGGGTCGAATGATTGCCTGGCGAAAGGGAGCCGAGATGGCGTGGAGATCGTTTCGCCGGTGATGCCCGCCAAGGGAACACGGCAAGGCAAGCTGACGCTGGAAGATTTTCAGCTCGATCATGAAGGACGCGTGGTGCGTTGTCCGCTGGGTCAAGCGCCCCTGGAAACAAGAGTGGCGGATGTTCGCCTGCAAGTGCTGTTCGATCCGCTCATCTGTGAACGTTGCCTCCGCAAAGGGGATTGTCCAGCCGCGGCTGTCGGCCGTCGAGAGCGGCGCTGGCAATACACGCATGACCGAGTTCGCCAACGTACGCGGCGACTAGCCGATGCCAGTGAAGCATTCCGCAAGCGCTACCGCTGGCGCGCCGGTATCGAAGCGACCATGTCCCGCTTCAAGCATCAGATGGGCATAACAAGATTGCGCGTCCGCGGCATCGCCAAGGTGACTTACGTGGCGATGCTCCACGCGTTGGGGCTAAACATCCATCGCGTGGCAGCTTATCGAGCAGCAATGGGGTAAACCGAATAAGCTCGGCAATGCGCTCCTTGCGTTAGGGCGAACGCCGTGCTTCAACAAAATTCCGCACGCCTCTCGCGCCAACTGGAAACCAGCGAACAAAATCACGACTCACGACCCACTAAGTCGCACTCAACACGCCTTTTTGCCGCCGCGTCAACTATTGATAAAAACTCAAGTATTGGCACTGCCGGATAATCATTGCCATTGTCAATTCCAAGGGCGGCGTCGGAAAATCAACGATGACCGGTTCCCTCGTTGGCTAGCTTCATGTCCAGGGTCCGGGCTACGCCCGGTCGCGATTCTCTCAGCTACCCTGGTGCAAGTTCAGGGGGAGACCAGTTGGCCGTTCAAAAAATCAAGCTAGCGATCTCGACTAGCCCTACACTTCCTCTAATCTTCCTGATCGAAAAAACCGATACAAATTAACAAGTTAGCTAGATCGAAGTTATCCGCTGCTCAATTCAGGCCGCTCGCATTCGCGAGTGAACGGAATCGTGTCCTGGACAGGCCCAACGGGTTCTCAGGTTTCAGCCCTCTTGGGGAGTATCCTGCTATGCGCTGTAGCATTACCTTCTTTGGCGCAATCGCCCACACCGACGATGGGCAGCCCTTCATTGAGCTTTGTCAACGGTGAACTCTTCGCGGCGCCGGAGCTTCCCAATGAACCGGTGAGCGTCATCCTTGATCGCGAACTAATTCAACAGCCTGCCAACAGCGCGACACCAGCCGAAAAGAGTCCCGCGCCGACAGATGCGACAAAGAAGTCGAGCACCGAGGCAACCGAGATCGGGAGTGATCGCACGCTGCTTCCGAAATGGGACAACGGGTTCGTCGCGGAAACCAAGGACCAAGCCTTTCGAATTCATCTGGGAGGCCGGCTTGAATTTGACAATTCCTGGTTTAATCAAAGCGACAACATCTTGATCGGTAATTCGCCCGATCAGACCATGCGCGATGGCACCCTCTTTCGACGTGCCCGGCTGCGCGCGGATGGCCGAGTTTGGGAAAACATCGATTTCGCCTGTGAGGTCAACTTTGCCAACATCCAGGACGTGGCCGCTGTGGACAGCAATCTGGTTCAGGTCGGAAGTGTCGGGTTGACCGATTTCTACGTGACTTTTCGGGAAGTGCCATGGTTTAGTAATGTGCGAGTCGGCCACTTACAGGCACCAATCGGCTTAGAGCGTTATTCAAGCTCGAACGCCTGGTATTATATGGAACGTTCGTCGATGTACGACGCGTTCTACAATCCGAACGACTACCAGAACGGCATTGTCGCCTTTGATTCGTACTGGAACGATCGCGTAACGCTCGCTGGTTCGGCAGCCTGGATCAGCAAAGCCGATGTGCAGTCGTTTGGCTTTGGCGCTGACGAGGGTAAGTATGGTGCGGGTTGCCGTGTGACCGCCCTGCCGGTCTACGAGTGCGACGGTCACACGTTGCTGCATGTTGGCGGGGGCTACTTCCACCAAGCGCTTGTGGACGACCAATTCAACATTGCCAGCCGCGAACTTCTGCGTGCTGGCGCCGGCGGCTCGCAGACCCCAAACTTGGTGTTTACAGGTACTTTTTTCACGCCCAACGGCGTGGACATTGCCAACGTAGAAGGAGCAGTTGTCAACGGGCCGTTTTCCGTGTCGGGCGAATACGCCGTGACGCATGTCAAAGACGTCTTTGATCAGGCGACACCCACGTTCGCAGGCTCGCGCGGTGATGCCACTTATCAAGCGGCCTATATCGAAACAGGACTGTTTGTAACTCCGGGCGACCAGCGGCGGTACGATAAAAAGACTGGCACCTGGGCGCGAACGATTCCCGTGGAGAATGCTTGTGTTGGGAAACGCGAGTGCGGGCAACGGGGCTATGGCGCGGTGCAACTCGTCGCTCGTTACACTTTTCTAGACCTCGTCAGCGGCGATCCCGTGCTGACACCAACCTCGGGCGGCGCGCGTGCCGGCATTCAACGCGACATGACTCTCGGAGTCAACTGGTATCTCAACTCGCAAACTTGGTTCATGGTTAACTACGTCGCAACACGCCTCGACTCGGTGGTTCCCGGAGCGGACGGCAACATACAAGGCATCGGCTGTCGCCTTCACTTTGACTTCTGATTCAGATGGTGTCGGTGGCGAGGAGAGCACGAGTCTTGAATTTGGGCGTATTCACGAGCATACTGCCAAGCGCTCCTCACGTCGCGTTAGAACGCGGCAGCGGTACGCGCTGTCTTGCCTTCTAAGCAAACGGGGGCGTCCTTCCAAAAGGAAAGCTGAATGTTTTTGCTTCTCGAGTTATGCGTTCTGCTTGCTGCCATCGCGATTGGTGCACGAGTTGGCGGCGTCGGCATGGGGTTGTGGGGCGGCGTGGGATTGGCTGTTCTCGTGTTCGGATTCGGAGAGACGCCTGGCAGCATTCCCGGCGAAGTGCTTCTCATTATCCTGACCGTCATCATGGCCGCCTCTGCCATGGAAGCGGCGGGCGGCATCGACTACCTTGTGCGGATCGCCGCGCGGATCATTCGCAAGAGCCCTCGCCATGTTACGTTGATTGCGCCGCTGGTGGCGTACCTGTTCACGTTTCTCTCTGGCACGGGGCACGTCTTCTATCCGCTCATTCCGGTAATTTATGAAGTCGCCATGAAAGGTCGCGTGCGACCGGAGCGCCCCATCGCGGTCGCAACCATTGCCTCACAGCAAGCAGTCACTGCGAGCCCGGTGTCGGCCGCCACTGCAGCCCTGATTACTATTCTCGGCGGACATGGGATCGGCCTGATACAGATACTCGCCATCTGTGTGCCGTCGACTTTGCTGGGGGTCATCGTTGCAGCGCTGATTCAGACTCGTATCGGTGTCGAACTTGACCAGGACCCGGAATATCAGCGAAGGCTTGCTGCTGGCGAAATCGAAGAGCAAAAAGGCAGCATGGAGGAATCGCTTGATCTGAAGCTGCCTGCGCGTGCTGGACTTTCGGCTTGGATGTTTCTCGCCGGCGTTGCTGCCGTTGTATGCGGGGGCCTCTTTCCCGTGCTGAGGCAAGTCGGCCCGGTGGATGCTCGCGTCACTGTTTCGATGCCCATGACGATTGCCATTGTGATGTTTACCGTCGCGGCAGCGATGTTGCTCTTTGCACGAGCGCCAGTGGACCAGATCGTGAAGACAAAAACCTGCCAAGCCGGCCTTACGGCGGTGATCGGAATTCTCGGCCTGGCGTGGCTCGGCGATACATTCATCGACGCCAACCACGAAGTCATCATCGGCAGCTTCTCGCGTATGGCGCAGGCGTATCCGGCGCTCTTCTCCGTGGGGCTGTTTGCAACTTCGATGCTGCTTTATAGTCAGGCAGCAACGACGCAGACGCTCATGCCGCTCGGCGTCACGCTGGGCCTCGCGCCCGCGTCCTTGGCAGCAATGTTTCCTGCGGTCAACGGCTACTTCTTTATTCCGACCTACGGCACGCTGATTGCCGCTGTGAATTTCGATCGCAGCGGAACGACGCGTATTGGTAAGTATGTGTTGAATCATTCTTTTATGCTTCCGGGTCTGATCTCGACGACGGTTGCCGTGACGACGGGTTTGATCATCGCCAAGCTTTTCTTTTAGGACTGAGTGTTTGCAAAACGCTAATTCAATCCCAGTTGGGCGATAACGTGTTGCGG
>CAZGMU010000133.1:0-11300 GCA_964526975.1 uncultured Planctomycetaceae bacterium | reverse complement strand
GGCTGTAACGATTGTACGTTGCTTTTCTCGGGAAGTTCGGCCTTCGAGCAACCCCGGGCGGGTGGCGGTTCGTTGTTTTTTTGGCCTGGGATACCTACCATAAAGTTTGCACGGCGATGGTCCAGTTTAGGCAAACCGGATAAATCGCCAAACACTCATCGGCCACAAGCCGGCAACCGCCAATACCCGCACCGGCTACCAAGAGCATCGAACAGAATGAAGGAAACCGCCAAGTCGCCAAGTATGCCAAGGAAGACAGAAGTCAGCAGTAAATTGCTTGGCGTCCTTTGCATGCTTGGCGGTTCAATTTGTTGGACGCTTTAAGAGAGAGGCCATCACCCCAACGCTGCTCATCCATGGAAAAAGATCAAAAATCGCAATCCAACAACGACAAGCCATCGGACAAAAAGCAAGTCCCGCAGAGCGGCAACCTAGTCTGGTACATGCTGGCCCTGGGCGTGCTCTTGCTCTTGATGGTGTCGATGTTCAACAGCACCAGTGCCTTGCAACTTGGTTACAGCGACCTGCTAAAGCTGATCAGCGTCAGCGGTAAAGACGCCAACGGTGAAGATGGGGCCGGCTACATCGAAATCGACGACCCTACGACCACGCAGCCCTACCAGCGGCTTCGCATTTCGGATCTTAGCGATATCGTCGTCGGCAATTCAGCCGTTTCCGCCAAGGTTACCAAGCAACGCTTTCGAGTCGGCGCTCCAGCGAACGAATCGGGCGAAAAAGAGATTTCCTCCACCGCGGACAAAGGAATCGAGAAGGGAGTCGAGCTGCGAGTCGAGCGATTGCCCGAAGATCAAAGTTTGAACGAGCTGCTTCGCAAGCGCGACCTCACCTATAGAGCCGCCAGCCCTCCTAGCCCACTCCTCAATTATATTCCCATCCTGCTCATGACCGGCCTTCTGGTCATGCTCTTCATCTTCATGATCCGGCGGATGGGCGGGGCTGGCTCGCCCATGGCCTTCGGCCGCAGTCGCGGCAAACTGTTCGCCCAGGAAGAAATCGAAATCACGTTCGACGACGTCGCCGGCATCGACGAAGCCGTTGATGAGCTGCGCGAAGTCGTCGAGTTTCTCAAGACTCCCGAAAAATACCAAATGCTCGGCGGCCGCATACCCAAGGGCGTTCTGCTCGTTGGTCCTCCGGGTACCGGCAAAACGCTCTTGGCCAAGGCCGTCGCCGGCGAAGCGGGCGTTCCGTTCTTCAGCCTGAGCGGCTCCGATTTCGTCGAGATGTTTGTCGGCGTCGGCGCGGCCCGTGTTCGCGATATGTTCCAACAGGCCGAGCAAAAAGCTCCCTGCATCATCTTCATCGACGAACTCGATGCCCTCGGCAAAACCCGCGGCAGCGGCAACATCGGCGGACACGACGAACGCGAGCAAACGCTCAACGCCCTCCTCGTCGAGATGGACGGCTTCAACTCCAACAGCGGCGTCATCGTCATGGCAGCCACCAACCGGCCAGAAACCCTGGATGCCGCCCTGCTCCGCCCCGGCCGGTTCGATCGGCACGTATTGGTCGATCGCCCCGACGTGGCGGGCCGAGCCGAAATCATCAAAGTCCATTTGGGAAAAATCAAAGTCGATTCCGATGTCGATGTCAAAGCCCTCGCCGCGATCACCAGCGGCTTCGTCGGCGCCGACCTCGCCAACATGGTCAACGAAGCTGCCCTCCTCGCTGCCCGCAAGGGCCGCAAGCTCGTGACGATGGCCGACTTCAACGAAGCGGTCGAGCGCTCGAGCGCGGGCCTCGAAAAGAAAAGCCGCATCATGCAGGAGGACGAGAAACTGCGCGTGGCGTTCCACGAAGCAGGCCATGCCCTCGTCGCGTCGTCGCTGCCCAATACCGACCCCGTCCACAAGGTCTCGATCATCCCGCGCGGTCTGGCCGCACTCGGCTACACCATGCAACGTCCCGAGCAAGACCGCTTCCTCATGACCCAAAGCGAGCTGGAAAGCCGCATCCAAGTTCTCTTGGGAGGCACCGTTGCCGAGGAAATGACGTTCAACGACATCTCCAGCGGCGCGCAAAACGACCTCGAGCGGGCCACGGAAATCGCCCGCAGCATGGTGATGGACTTCGGCATGAGCAAGCTGGGCCGCATCAACTTCCGCGACTCGAATCGGAACCCGTTTCTCGTGTCGGCATTGGAGTCGCCGCGCTCCCAGTATCATAGCGAGCAGACAGCCCGGGAAATCGACCAGGAAGTCCGCCGCATCCTTGACGAATCGCTGCAACGGACGCGGCACATTTTGGAAACCCGCAAAGCAGCACTCGATGCAATCAGCAACAACCTCATGAAGCTGGAAGTCATCGACTCGACCCAGCTCAAGCAATTGATCGAGGAGAACTCGGATAGCCCGATGATCGTTCCAGGCACCGAAGTCGACGGCAAACGCCGCACAAGCGCCGCCCCGTCGAAGCCCGCCAAGGACATCGATGCCTCGGATATGGAACGGGCCGAGGGCGAATAGCCCCGCGAATTTATTCCGGCAACGATCGCCTACCCAATGTAGCTGAATTCGCCAGAATTCAGATAGCCGGCAGCGCTCGTCGCTTCTCTTCGAGCAACATTTCAATCTTGGCCTTTTGCTGGTCTGGAGTAATGGCATCGCATCGAAGCTCGACACCGTGTTGGTCCGGCCCGTAAAGCGTAACGGCGTCGTGGTCGGGGTCCCACTTTTCGCAAAAATCGCGCCATTGGATGAATCGCGTATTCCACAGCACGCCTGCCTCGCAAAGTCGAATATCCGATTTCCACCACCACAGCGTGATGCAAATCGCCGTCAGCCAGGCCATGAAAACCGCGTCGGGAGAAAGGACGGTGAGCAGCGCTGAGCCCATCGATGGTTCGGAGGCCGCCCTGCTTGTAATCGCAAGCAGCATCATCGGCTCGATCGCCAGCAAATAAGCGCTAAACAGATATCTGCTGATGATCCGCCAATAAGGATTTATTCCGTAAACCTGAAGTCGCAATATCGTTCGGCCAGCCAACCGCTCGGCCAGATAGCGCCTTCTTCCGACAAGCACGATCCAGGCAAACAGCAGAATCAGCCAACCGCTCCAAGCCGCGATCGCGCGAGCCTGCTGGCTTGGATCGAGTTGGCGAACACATTGCCCAACTGTCGCCGCCACGATAGACACGAGCACCATCAAGAAGAACAGCGTGCGCGTGCTGAAGCGCACGTCGGTTATCGATGCTCCAATGGCTGAATCGATGGTGGGTTGGTTTATGTGGATCAACTTGAAACTCTTCGCGCTGCTAAAGGCGGCATCACTTCCCTACGCGTCACTTGCTTCGAGTGATTGCCGATCTCGGCTTTGTCATTTTAATGCCTGCCAAAGATGGACACACGCACGACCGGCAATCAAAATAAGGACTGCAATTCAAAGCACGCCGCTCGTCTTGGTAGATTTCCTATGCCTGCAGGCTCTTCGCCTCCGCTTTTTTCGCCCCTATCGGGCCCGGCTTGGATCACTATTGGCCTTAGCCTGATGATTGTCGGCACTTTCTCGTCGGCTGCGCCGGTCGTAACGGCACTCGCGATCATCGCGATGGGAACGATCGAAGTAGTGGCGTCACGCCAGCCACAATCGCCCTCGCGCGCACTGATCATGCTGACGCATGGCGCCACATACGCCATGTTGTATGCGTTGTTTATTGGCGCCCGGCTCCATCTTCCGGCTGCTGCCCGTGGTTCCTCCCTCACGCCGTTCGCCATGCTGGACCTGGCTATAAGCATCTTTCCCATGGCGATTGCCTCCCGCCGCATCGTGGCATGTCTGCGGGCGTCTGTTCTGTCGCAGCCCTAGCCCCTACAACCGCCCCAACCCAAACCGCATCCCGGTCCAATTGGCCGTTACGCGTGTCATCATCTTTGACCTGGGCTAAAGCTGACCTAGATTTGTTTTTGGAGAGGCCGACGGCGGTCTTCTCCAACATCGTTTGCGATTCCCCAGGCGTGGCTTGGAAGCCAATGCATTTGTGCCGCCTCACGTCGCGCGATGCCTCCTCACGTTGATCTCGTCTACTTTTGCTGCCCACGACGGGCAACCACTCTTTTCGCATTGCGTACTTTCGTGCGCGTCTTGGAGGCAAACTCGTGGATACCTCACGTCGCAACGGCCGCTCGCTCCGATACGAACCGCTCGAAGCTCGCGAAATGATGGCGGTTACCGCCACGCTGACCTCCAGTGGTGTGCTCAACATCTTCGGCTCGAAAAAAGCGGACCAGGTCTACCTCAACCAGAAAAACGGCTATATCGCTGTCAGCGGCACGGATCAGGTTTTTGCGGCTAACCAGGTTAATTCGATCTACATCGACATGGGAAAAAAGAAGGATGTGGTCTCCCTCGATAGCCTGGCAAATGGCGGCAACGAAGTCATCTCCGAGTACACCGTCATTACGGCAGCCAAGAAGCAAAAAGACGTCGTACGCTTCCCCGGTCACGATGTGTCACTTTACGGAAAGAAGACCCCGCAAACATTAATTGTCACAACAACAGGCCAGGTCAGCCTCAACGGAAGTGTCTTTAGCTGGAGCATACCATCGCCTTCGCCATCGCCCTCTCCTTCACCGAGCCCGACTCCAACGCCTACGCCTACACCCACTCCCACTCCTACGCCAACTCCCACTCCTAGCACGAACTGGTTCGACACAAATGTCATCGACACGGCCCTGCGCGATCTCGGCCACAACCTGTTCACCGACGGCCTCATCGATCGCAACGACATGATCAGCCTGTTCCACAGCGCCCAGGACAACGGAACGGTCGACTCGACGGAATTGACCGATCTTCGCAAGATCGTCAGCAATACATCGCTGTTTGGTTCGCTGGATTACGTCTGGAAACTTTCCAGCTACATCGTCAATGGCAATACGGCCAACGCGAAATATCAAGGCTCGACGTTGGGCAATTTGGCCGCCGGTTCGTCCTCGACTCAATTGGAGAACCTCGTCAACAAGTGGTTCCTGGGAACCGATCGCCCAACTGCCGGCGGCACGTATCACCAGGCTGCGGGACAATTGTTCGTCAACGGCGCTACCTACAGCGATATCCACCAAGGCTCGCTCGGCGATTGCTACTTCGTGGCTTCGCTTGGCGAAGTGGCGTTGAAGAATCAGGCGGCCATCACCAATATGTTCATCGTCAACGGTGATGGCACCTACACGGTTCGCTTCTACAAGAACGGCGTGGCCGAGTATGTGACCGTCGATTCCTATCTGCCGACCAATAGCGGCGGTGGGCTCCTCTACGCCAACCGCGGCGCCAACTACGCCAGCGCGAGCACGGAGTTGTGGACGGCACTGGCCGAGAAGGCCTATGTTCAAATGAACGAAATGGGCTGGACCCGTGGCAACCTCAGCGGCAGCGGACTTAACTCCTATTCGGCGATTGAAGGTGGCTACATCTACGCGGCGCTGGGGCACATCACAGGGCAGGCCACCGCGGCCTTCACTTACACCACCGGCACCACCAGCTTCCAGACATTCGTCAACGCCTACAACCAAGGCAAGATGATCGGCTTTGCCTCGAAAGTAACGCCCGCTTCCAACCAGGTCGTCGGCAGCCATGCCTACGCGGTCGTCGGTTACGATGCCACGAACCAAACCATCACGCTCTTCAACCCATGGGGCACCGAGTACGGACTGGTTACGATGACCTGGTCCCAAATTCAAGGCAGCTTCTCCTACTTCGATCGAACAGCATAAGACTGGAGAGTTGATTGCGGAGAGTTGATCGCCCAAATCATCGATAGGCTCTCCTACTTCTCTCCTTTCTACTTTCTCCTCCCAACTCTCTATTCACCTGATAGCGTTAGCACCAGGCGACGGCGGCCGCCGTGGTTGCGGTGCTCGCAGAGATAGATTCCCTGCCAGGTCCCGAGGCACAACTGTCCATTGGCCACGGGAATCGAAACGCTGCTCCCCAATAGGGCCGCTTTCACGTGGGCTGGCATGTCGTCCGGCCCCTCCAGCGTATGGCGGTAGGGAAAGTCCTCCGGCGCAATGGCGGAAAACGAACTCTCCAGATCGGCCGGCACATCTGGGTCGGCATTTTCATTGATAGTCAGCGAGGCCGAGGTGTGCTGGATGAACACGTGCAGCAGCCCCGCGCGCAGGCGTGCCAGCTCAGGCAATTCGGCCAAGATCTGGCGCGTAATCAGGTGAAATCCCCTCTCGAAGGGCGGCAGCGTCAAATTTCGTTGGGTCCAAGCCATTGGTCGATTCTCACTCAATCTGATCGATCTTTGTACGTGTCAATAAAAATCCGCTATTGGCGCGAACCTTTCGTAAGCAGCGGCCATAATAACAAATTGATCAGATTACCCTCCAATATGGCCGTTTTTTGTGTCTGATCCGCGCATCGAGGTGGTCTCGTTTGCGCAGGCCTCAAGGTTTTACGCCAGGCGCGAAAGTTGCTGGGAAGTTTGCCATTTCGTGAGGTGAAAAAACTTGACTTTGGTTTCAGGTCGACAATAATCGTGTGATCAAACAGTTTAACCACTGTTCGGCCGGCCTCCCACCGAAGTCACACCTACCTGATTAATCTTGGCCGGTTGTGGAAGGATTCGTTCGCTTTGCGGCAATGCTATGGATTCGCCGCTTACGCTCAATCAACATCGTCTAACGATCTAACTTTTTGACTTAGGAGTTGTAGTGCCATGCCCGATCCCACACTGAAAAACGTCTTCGAGGCCATTCTCAAGTACGGCCACGATGAGGATTTCGCCCCGAAATGCGACGAAGCATTCAAGGCCACGCAAGCTCCCGCAGGCACTCGTGAAAAGCTGGAAGTATTGGCCGACCGCGTCCGCCGCGGCCAACCGTTGTGGCACGACGACGACCGGGCCGACTACACGGGCCTGACGGGTGCTATCCGTCCCCGCGACTAAAGTTTATTGGTTCGTAGTAGTGAACCAGGTGCATCAGCGCCGTTGCAGTCATTCGATTGACCGCGACGGCGTTTATTTTTGCGCCCACCAAATAGGTGAATGCGGATCTGAATGGAGATTGAGTTGGTCATCTTTCATGACTCCTCCGATTTCTTTCGCTTGCCTGACGTAGGTGCGCACAATTCTCCCCCGGAATTTTGCGCACCTTGGTCTGATTGAGCGATGGTTCAACATTAGGTTTTGCGATATAGCTGGTTTGGCAGGCTTTGCTTAGAAAATCGCGCTAAGCCGCAAGCGGTTGGATAGCGAGTTTTTTGGTAGTGGGTCTATCTTTTGGCTTGAGGTAGATTTCTGGGCAAAGCCGCATTGATAGTGAACATTAGATCACTATTTACTCGGTTTGTCAAGTGGCAAATTGGTCGGCTGGGTTTCTGCCCCACACTACGCAGAAACGAACTAGCTGAACGGTGTAGCTACTGATTCACACTCATTGGTTGGGGAATGGGGCGGGAACACAAAATCATTCTCAACAAATTCACTTGACGGCCGCAAGTGTACACTGTAATACTTCTGTGTACACCACACTTGTCGATGTGATGCCAATGTTTGTTCGCATCTTACGTGGCTCGCCGGTGCCGATCTCTCGCCAGATCGACGCTCAAATTCGGGCTCAAATACTTGCGGGAAAGCTACAACCCGGCAATCAATTGCCGTCGGTTCGCCAGCTAGCCAGTGAGCTCGCGATCAATGTGAATACGGTTGCCAGAGTCTACGGGCGTTTGTCGGCGGATGGCCTAATCGAGCTGCGCCACGGCAATGGGACGTTTGTCAGTCAGCGCCGCAAGGCTGCTGTCGACGCTCAGTTGGATCGGCGGCGCCGCGAATTCTCACAGGAGCTGGATTCACTCGTTCGCCGAGCCCTGATGCTTGGGATTGCGGCTGATGAGCTACCGAAGTGGCTGGCCGAAGCGACCAAGCGAGTGCAGAAAGACGCATCGTTCATCGATTCATCCCCATAGTGATTGGGAAAACTCACCATGAATGACATCGCGATTTCCATACAAGGCTTGCGACAAGGATACGGTCAGCAGCCAGTGCTGGACAACGTTACGCTTGAGATCCGGCGTGGGCAAACATTTGCCCTCTTGGGGCGCAACGGCGCGGGCAAAACCACGCTCATCCGGACGCTGCTCGGCCTGCTTCCGCCGCAAGGAGGCAATGTATCGGTGCTTGGCTTAAACCCGGCAACGAGCGCTGTCGAAGTTCGTCGGCGGATCGGCTACCTGGCTGAAGATCAAGCTATGTATAGCTGGATTACGGCCGACGAGATCGCCAGTTTTCTCGCGCCGTTTTATCCGACGTGGGACGCACAACTGGCCAACGATCTATTCGAACGCTTCGGCGTGCCGCGGCGCGTGCGAGTGAAGCATTTTTCCAATGGGCAGAATGTGCGCCTCGGTCTTGCGCTGGCGCTTGCGCATCGGCCGGAGGTCGTCATCCTCGATGATCCGGCCCTCGGTCTTGATCCGATCACTCGCAAGCAGTTCAACCGAGATGTGATTGATAACCTGCAAGCAGAGGGTTGTACGGTGTTCTACAGCTCGCATTTGCTTTACGAAGTGGAGGCGGTGGCCGACGCGGTCGGAATTCTGGACGGAGGGCGGATCGTTCGGGCCGCGCCGACCGAAGAACTACAGCAAGACGTGAAGCGAGTTGCTATCGCCGTTAGTACTTTAGTTCAATGCCCACGGCCGATGCAGTTGCTCGACGTGCATCGCGATGATGACGTGGCCTCGGTCACGGTCGACCGAGCGACTGATTGGCTCGCGGAGCTAAGCCGAGCTGGTATTGAACATACGGTGGAAGACTTGAGCCTCGACGAGATCTTCGAAGCGTTTGTGATTGGACGTCGCGAGGATTGGCCTAGCTCGACGTTGCGGCCTGAACTAGCGCTGTGACATTCCACCTAAGCAATTCATTTTAATACGTAGCTACAGAGGGCACAGAGTTCACTGAGAGCATGTCGAAAACAGGCACTCTTCAATAGCACACTCCTGGTCGCAGTGTTTTGTGTGGTTACCCAGTTTGCGTAATTACTTCAGAAACAGATGACGTTTTTTTGTGCTCATGGGACGTGAGTTGGTTGACGATTCGGTCTGGCGACCGACGCTAATCTCTTCGCGATCTTGGATGTGCCCCAAGGCATGCAAATTTGGTAGTGGCTTCTAAAAAGCGACGGGAGCAAATATGAACGCGAGCGTGCGAATGCTGTTGTGGTCTGAGTGGCGTCAGCGACGTGCGCAGTTTGTCGTTGGGATGGTGTGGCTAACGATCGGCACGGTGTACGGGATTGTCTATGAGCTGACGACAGCCTTACGAAGTCCGGTGGGGGGCTTCTATGGCGCAACACTACTTTTCGCGACGACCGCGCCGATATTCGTGGCGATGCGGACCTCACTTGGCGAACTGAGCGATCGAACGCGAGCGTTTCACGATGGCTTGCCTGTCTCGACTAACATACGCGCGACGGTGCGTTTACTTGGCGGCATCGCAGTACTTATTGTGCCGATCATTTCAGGGGGGATCATACTTTCGGTTTGTTTGACGACAGGTTTGGTGGAGCAAGCGCTGGAACGAACGGCTGACAATTGGTTTGTCACATTCCGGCTAACCGACCGCCCCAGCCTGGGAGCGCTGGGTGCCCTTGGGATGGTCTGGCGCGTCGCCGCCATATCGGCCGCCTCTGTGAGCATGTTGTATCTCATCCTTTCGCTGCTCGGATTGTCGCTGCGACGCGAGTCGAACCTGGGCTTTGCTGGCGCAGCAATTGCTGCACTATGGTTCCTTGGTACGGGGCACGCAACTCCGCAACCAGACAATTCGAAAGCTGGAATTCAAGCAATCAAGGAGGCGCCTTGGATAGGCGCATTGCTGCCACAAGCGCTCAGCATTGACTATAGCTCTCAATTAGAGTCCGGCGACTACAGCGACCTCGTCTTTGCGAGCCGAGTCGCTGGTCCGCTGCTTGTGAATCTGGTGATTCAGGTCAGCCTTTCCATCGTTTTCGTGCGGCGCTATGACCAGCGCATGTCACTACGCACTGCAAGCAAACTCAGGAGCAAGGTTCCCAAAGTGTGGCGGACGTGGACGATGCCACTTCCGACTCGGGGAATGGCGCTCGCCTGGCTCACGTTGCGACAAAGTGTGCCGATGTGCATACCGGGGGTCGTCATTGCCTATCTCATGACACCGTTCCAGATGAGTATGGCCACTTTTGACCCAGACGCCTCAATGGTTCGGCAAGTGACCGACGTTTTACCGTCGAGTATGTGGATTGTCGGCTTGCTGTGGTCAATCGTCGTTGGGGCAGGCATGTTTGCACCGGAGGTCGACTCGCGAATCGCGGAGTTCTGGCGGGCCTGGCCGACGGGCACGTGGCGTTTGTTCAGCGTGAAGTTTTTTGTGGGACTGGCGGCGGTACTCTTGGTGCTTGACGGCAGCACGATTGCCGTCTCTTGGAATTCTCCTAACTGGGGCAACTATTACTTCATGAATTGGCCGTACATTGCCTGTATGGTTCCGTTCCATGCTACGATGTTCGCCGTTGCCGTAGCCTGGACCTGCCTGCTGAGACGGCCGGTTGTCGGCGGCATGGCAGCGTTTGCGACGTTCGTACTGCTGATGGCTATCACAGATTGGTCGAACACTACGCGGCAGTTCAGCCCCATTGAGGTCTACAACCGGCTCAATAGTAACAACATGACTTTAAGGATCGCGCCGACCCCGGTGGACTTTTCCGCCCACAACTATCCGGTGATGGCGGCGGCGATGGTCGTTGTCATCGTCGCAATGGCTTTCACGGGGTGGTGGGCGTTGAGGTCGTACGCTCCGCGTCGAGGTATCGGCTGATTGGTTGAAAGCCAATGGGCGTCTCGGAGCGGGTAGCCCCCTACGTCGTTAACCCTTTTCTAATACTAAGTAACCGCAGATAAACGCAGATGGACGCGGATAGAAGGCAAGTGAAGATCGCCATGCACTTATCACCTGATTCAAAGCAATCTGCGTTGATCCGCGTTCATCTGCGGTTTCTTTGTAAAAAAGGGTTAACAGCGTAGGGTAGCCCCCTGCGTGAAAAAGTGGGGCGACGCGGTTGATGGGGGACGACCGACCCGGGACGGGTCGGCTATATAGCCCGGCCGTTTCGGCCGGAACTGGTAGCACCCGGGTAAGGTGTTAAGTTAAGTTTTTTGAGTTCCTTCGATGCCGGGGATGGCACGCCCTGCTTGACTAGGGCATGCCATCCCGACTTCCAAGGGTGGCGCGGATGGGGGACGGCCGAGCTTGCCTGGTTGCGGCCGCAATCAGGCGAGGGCGGCCGTTAGGCGCTGTG
>CAZGMU010000132.1:9228-11308 GCA_964526975.1 uncultured Planctomycetaceae bacterium | reverse complement strand
CAACGGCCTTGGCAGCAGCTTCTCATGCTTTGCCGGCGTCGGTTGATCGCCATACGCACTGCTCGACCCGGCGAACACCACCCGCCGTACGCCACCCTTCCGGGCACCGTCGAGCAGCGTCACCGTACCGGTCACGCACGCTTCATTCGTATCGAGCGGCGCATCCACGCTGCGCGGCACCGAAGCCAGCGCCGCCTGATGAAACACCACCTCGACACCCTCGACCGCTCGGGCAACATCGCTTGGGTTCGCCAAATCGCCTTCGACGAACTCGACGCTCTTGCCCATCGCCGCGATATTCTCGCGACGGCCCGTGCAGAAATTATCGAACACGCGAACGCGGTCGCCACGCGCGACCAGTGCCGCGACAATGTGTGAGCCAATGAATCCCGCGCCGCCGGTAACTAGAAAGGTTCTCATCGCCAATAAGATAGCCGATGAGCCAATCAGCCGCTACGCAGCCGCGAGAACAAGTTTCGGTATTCTTCGCGGCGAACCGGCGGCTTCTGTTGCGGTGCCGGCGCGTCGTCTTCGACGATCAAGACCGGTTCGTCATTCTCTAGCTCTAACTCGAGGCTATCCAACTCCACGATCGCTGCCGGCGCCTCGGGCACATCGGCGATGCGAAGTTGCGGTCTGGCGGGTTCAGGCTGTTGCGCCGCGGCTTTCACTGGCGTTTCGGCTTCTGCAATCGTATCGAACACATTTTGCAAATCGAAGGCGAACGAAAGCTCCGCCTGATAGCCGGGCAGGGAGTCGGCCGGGGCCGCGGATTGCAGCGCCGTTTCAACTAGCCGAGCGAATTCGGGATCGCGGCGATTGGTCACTCGTGTGGCGCTGCCGCGAAACATTTCTTCCCATGCGGCATAGTTGTCGAGCACCACTTCCTCTTCATCAAACTTCTCGGCGAATGGATCAGCCACGACTTTGGCAGGTAGAACAACAGGCGTCTTGGCCTGCTTCGGCTCGCTGATCACAACCTCGTCTATTTCGTCATCGCTCAGATCCAGTTCCGTATCGAACTCGATCAAAGAAGTCGAGGCAGAAGTATGGCTGTTCGGGGCGAAGCCGCGATCGTCACTGGCCAGGTTGCCAAATTCGATCACGCGCGACGACGGCGTCAGTGTCGATTGCTCCGGCGTATCCCATGGCGCGGGCAGTTGCTGAATGTCGGCCCACGCGGCTTGAATCACCGACCGATCGACTTTCGTGAGCCCTGCCGTGTTCGCATCAACCAGCGCGCGATCACACAACTGATTAACGAGCCGCGGCACACCGTCGGTCGCCTCGAACACTGCCGCACAAGCGTCGCCGGTAAAAATCTCGTCCGGCGATACGCGCGACGCGGCAACTTGCGCGCGAATGAATTGCGTCGTTTCTTGACTATTGAACGAACCCAAATAGCAACGTGCCGTCAGCCGCTGGCTGAACGACTCCATCTCGGGATCGGTAAAACATTCCTCAAGTGCCGACGAACCGGCCAAGATCAAACGAACTCGCGGCGCCGAGCCGCGTACTAAGTTCGTCAACACGCGCAGTTCGTCCAACAACCCCGGCGGCAATGTTTGTGCTTCGTCGACCAACAGCAACAAACCGCTCGGGCATTCGTCTTTCGACAATAAATGGTCAAGCAGACTCAGCCGCAGTTCGCCTTCGTCGCGCGAGCGATACGGCAATCCAAGCTCGAACAAAATCGATTGAAGCAAAGCGCGACGCGTACACAACCGCGCACATGCCGGCAGCACCACATCGAACTTCTCGTGAAACTGGGCGGCAAGCACTTGCAACAGGAGTGACTTTCCTGTTCCAGGTCCACCAACGACCATCCCCGGCCCGTTGCCCCGTTCGATGGCGCGCGCGAGGCGATTGCGGGCGTCTTCGATCGAGCTTCCCGGAAAGTATCGCGTGACCTGTGGATACGAAGGAAATACACGCTCTTCGCGTTCGGCTAATTGGCGGAGGTGGGGCACCGTGTTCGGCATGGCGGCGGGAGTCCAGTTGCGGTAGTACGACGCGACGCGCCTATCAGGCACGATGCTGCGGCAGAGCATGTCCGCTATCGCCTGAATCGGCAGTCCGC
>CAZGMU010000132.1:0-9218 GCA_964526975.1 uncultured Planctomycetaceae bacterium | reverse complement strand
GACGCGCGCGAGGCGATTGCGGGCGTCTTCGATCGAGCCTCCGGGAAAATAACGCGCGACTTGCGGGTAGGAAGGAAACACGCGATCTTCGCGTTCAGCTAACTGACGGAGAGGTGGCACCGTATTCGGCATGGCGGCGGCAATCCAGTTGCGGTAGATACGGACACGACGCGCCCAACAGGCACGGTGCTGCGGCACAATCCAGCCGCTATCGCCTGAATCGGCACGCCGCTGAAACGATCTTCAAACGATTTGGCCAGGACGCGCAGCTAGCCACTCGCTTGCCAGCACGCGTATGATAAAAGCATGTTTCGAATCAAGATTTGTGGAATCACCAACTCGCAAGATGCCCAAGCAGCCATTGACGCTGGCACCGATGCGATTGGCTTCAACTTCTATCGAGCAAGCAAGCGGTTCGTTGATCTCGACACTGCAAAGCAAATAGCCGATCTCGTGCCGACCAGCGTGGCAACAGTCGGCGTGTTTGTGAATCACACTGCCCAAGAGATTCAAGAAACCACTCGTGCTCTCGACTTATCCTACATCCAACTGCACGGCGACGAGCCGCCCGAATTTCTCGCCGACCTGCCCCCCGCGGCAAAGATCATCCGTGCCTACCGCTGCGACCCCACCGGCCTCGCGCCGCTAGCACGCTACCTGGAAGCATGCATGGAACTGCAGAGAACGCCCGCAGCGGTCCTCATCGATTCCGACGCCGGCGGTGCATTCGGCGGAACAGGCCATGCCGCCGATTGGTCGCTGATCGCGCGCGAACGCGCCCTGCTCCATGGCACCCCCATTATCCTCGCCGGAGGCCTCACTCCCGCCAATGTCGCCGCAGCCATCGCAGCGGTTTCTCCCCACGCCGTCGACGTCGCCAGCGGTGTCGAATCTCAACCAGGAAAAAAAGACCGCAACCTCATCACCCAATTCATCACCACCGCCCGCACCACCTTCACCCAAACCTAACCTAATCTCACCCTCCCCCAGCCGCTTGCGGCTTAGCGAGCCGAGTCGCCGTAGGACGACAATCCTATCCATCTTTCGCCGTAGGACGGACAATCCTGTCCGTCTTTCAAAAATCGACGGACAGGATTGTCTGTCCTACGGTCAAACGGCATCACCGCTTGCGAACTCCAACCATCACGACTTACAATCAAGGTTTCTCATAAAACATAGGCCCATCCGCAGGTCCACCAAGAGGAGTTTCCCGTGTCGCAAGTGGCCACCAAGCTGCCGTACAAAGTTCTCGATTGTTCGCCCGCCGAGTTCAACCGCCTCGCCGAATGGGGCCGCAAGGAAATCGAACTCGCCGAGAACGAAATGCCCGGCCTCATGGCCCTCCGCAAGAAGTACGGCAAGTCCAAGCCACTCGCCGGAGCTCGCATCGCCGGCTGTCTTCACATGACGATCCAGACCGCGGTCTTGATCGAGACGCTCAAGGAGCTCGGCGCCGAAGTCACCTGGAGCAGTTGCAACATTTTCTCCACGCAAGATCACGCCGCGTGCGCAATCGCGAAGGCCGGCATCCCGGTCTACGCGTGGAAGGGTATGAACAACGAAGAGTTCGATTGGTGCATCGAGCAAACGCTCTTCTTCCCCAGCGGCGAACCGCTCAATCTAATTCTCGACGACGGCGGCGATCTCACCGCCATGGTCCATGACAAGTTCCCCGAGTTGATCGAAGGCATCAAAGGTCTTTCGGAAGAAACGACCACAGGCGTTCATCGCCTCTACCAGATGCATGAGCGCGGCGACTTGAAGATGCCCGCGATCAACGTCAACGACTCGGTTACCAAGAGCAAGTTCGACAACTTGTATGGCTGCCGCGAATCGCTGGCCGACGGCATCAAGCGTGCGACCGACGTCATGATCGCCGGCAAGGTAGTCGTTGTCGCCGGCTATGGCGACGTGGGCAAGGGGTGTGCTCACTCGATGAGCCGCTACGGCGCCCGCGTCCTCATCACCGAGATTGATCCGATCAATGCCCTCCAGGCCGCGATGGAAGGCTACCAGGTCACCACGATGGAAGACGCTGTCGAAGAGGGCAACATCTTCGTCACCACCACCGGCTGCCGCGACATCATCACCGGCAAGCACATGTCGCAGATGAAGAACGACGCGATCGTCTGCAACATCGGCCACTTCGATCTCGAGATCGACATGGCCTGGCTCGAAGGCGAAGTCAAAGCCGGCCGCGTGAAGAAGCAGAACATCAAACCGGCCAACGTCGGCGCCGTCGACAAGTTCACCTTTGAAGACGGTCACTCGATCCTGATCCTGGCCGAAGGCCGCTTGGTGAACCTCGGCTGCGCCACGGGCCATCCGTCGTTCGTGATGAGCAACTCGTTCTCCAACCAGGTGCTCGCTCAGCTCGCCCTCTGGACCGAAACCGAAAAGTACGAACTCGGCGTCCACGTTCTGCCCAAAAAGCTGGACGAAGAAGTCGCCCGGCTCCACCTGGAGCAGATCGGCGTGAAGCTCACGAAGCTTACCCAAAAGCAGTCCGACTACATCGGCGTGCCGATCGAAGGCCCCTACAAGCCCGAGTACTACAGATATTAGAGAGTTAGTCGCCGCTTGCGGCTTAGCTTGTATACGTCCATTCCGGTAAGTTTGTAGAACAGCAAGTTACGTCGCTTGACCAGCACCCCTCTCAGTAACTTCGGCGCGCTATGCGATGCGACGCTCGTGTCGTTTGCGTGGGAATCGGAAGGTCGCGATGTTGCGATCCAACTGATCCTCGGCAACGGGACATTGCGTCGCTACACGTTCACGTGGGTCGATCACCTGCGAATCGACATCAAGCAGCCCGACAACTGTTCCTCGCAACCATTGTCATGGGAGGGAACTGCGGTACAACAACCAAGCGGCCGGGTACAAGTTCTGCTGGACTTCGCTGGCCAAGGGGCTGTGTCAATAGAATGCGACGAAATCCTGACAGACGGAACCTAGCAAACAAACGGTAGGCCGTCGGCGGTTCGCGTTTCCACCCTACGGCTCACGCGAAGACTTCGTTCTCAATCTCAACGTGCGTCACGTTCAGCCCCCCTTCGCGTGCTTCCTTCAAAGCGTTGTGGATGACCTGTTTAAAGTCACCCTGCCGGTGGCAGACCCAAATCGCTGCCTTGCCTCCGCGCATCGTAAAGCTGGA
Organism: uncultured Planctomycetaceae bacterium; assembly: GCA_964526975.1. GTDB lineage: Bacteria > Planctomycetota > Planctomycetia > Pirellulales > Lacipirellulaceae > JABDGM01. The sequence goes on along the minus strand of CAZGMU010000132.1, from coordinate 6,064 downwards.
GTCGTCGAAACCGGCCTCGAAGACGCGATCGGCCAACTCGTCGGTAAGCTCATTGCTATCGAGGACGAGATAGAATTCTGGATTCATCGCTCCCAGCTCCTGGGCAAGAGTCGACTTTCTTGCGAATATCTCGCGCGTGCTGCTCTGGATTCCGGGGCGTTGACCAGACAGACTTCTGGCAATCCCGGTGTTGGTGCTCGCAGAGTATTCGACAAAACGCATGCCCCTTTGACATTATAATACGCCATCCATGCCCCTCGGCATACTTCAATGCCTCACGGATGTGCTTGTTAGGATGCATGATTTGGGTGGTAGAAGTTCCTGTCCGGCGGGTTTCCAAGTATACTTCGCGGCATCGAAGTCTTGCAATTAATTAGCCTTAGCAGTGATCAACCCATGCCCCAAATCTCCGCCCTCCGCGGCATCCGCTACGACCTCGGCCACGTCGGTTCTCTCTCCAACGTCATCGCGCCTCCGTACGACGTGATCGACAGCGCGCTGCAGCAGCAGCTCTACGATCTGCACCCGGCGAACGTTGTCCGCCTCATCCTTAATAAAGACGAAGCGAGCGATGACGAGCACGACAACCGCTACACACGCGCCGCGCGGCTTCTCCGCCAATGGCAACGCGAGGGCGTCCTCTTCACCGAAGCCGACCCCGCGCTCTATGTCTATCACCAGGTCTTTACCGAAGGCGGAGTTCAGCACACTCGCCGCGGCTACATGGGCCGCGTTCGTCTCGAGCGCTTCGGTGAAGGCAGCATCTATCCACACGAAGAGACGCACGGCGCCGCCAAAGCCGACCGCTTCAAACTCTGGACCGCCTGCAAGGCAAACCTCAGCCAGATCTTTGGCCTCTTCCCAGACGAGTTCAACGAAGCCCAAGAGATCCTCGAGTCCGCCATCGTCGGCGTCACGCCGCTCGAAGCGACCGACCATCTCGGCGTCATCCACCGCATCTGGCCCGTCACCGACATCGCCACCATCACCGCCGTCAACAAAGCGATGGGCGAGCGCCCCGTGTACATCGCCGACGGCCACCACCGCTACGAAACCGCCTGCAACATCCGCGATCAATTCGCCGCTGAGTTTACTCAGCGCGGAGAAACACTCCCCCCCGACCACCCCGCCAACTACGTCCTCATGATGCTGGTCTCTATGTCCGACCCCGGCATGCTCGTCCTCGCCACCCACCGCCTGTTCCGTGGATTACCACCGATCTCTAGCGGCGAACTGATCGAGCGACTGGGAGACTGCTTTAATACGCAGATCATTGGTGAGGGGCCAGACGACACTAAGATGGTTTGGGCGGAGATAGAAAGCGAAGGCGCTCAAGGCTGCATGGCGCTGTATACAGCGAAAGACCAAAAGTGGGTGCGATTGGACATTACAGACGCAGGCGCACGACGAATGGCCGAAGCCGCCAAGGATCACTCCGCCGACTGGCAAGAACTAGGCGTCAGCATCCTCCACCGCCTGGTAATGGAAACACTCCTCGTAGGTCAGGCTGTGCCTGACACATCTCACCGTCAGGCACAGCCTGACCTACGGCTCCCCGCCCCCAAGTACGTCCGCGACATCGAAGAAGTCGTCGCCGGCCTCAAACACGGCGACGCCGCAGGCCGCGACGCCACCGGCCAATCCGGTACTGCCGGCCGCTTCGAGCTGGCCGCCCTCGTCATGCCCGCCACCGTCGAGCACATCCGCGCCATCTCCAGCCACGGCGAACGCATGCCGGCGAAGAGCACCTACTTCTACCCAAAGCTGCTTAGCGGCTTGGTGATCAATCCACTGGAGTAGTGGAGAAGGGTCAAGAGTCGAGAGACAAGAGTCAAGAGCCAGAAAGAATCAGGCCTGCGTCCAACCTCCCTCTGGCTCTTGGCTCTTGACCCTCCGCTCTTGACCCTCTTCCCTGTTTCACGTGAAACGACCACGCGGGTTGAGTGGTCTAGCGCCAATCCGGGTTTTGTGTGTTCCACGTGAAACACACAAGTTGGGGGCACACTACCGATCGTTTCACGTGGAACAACTTTAACGCCGCTAGCGCCCCGGCCGCTTGCGGCTTAGCGCCCCCCATCGAATTGCCCACTCGACCACTTATGCCCAACTCTGCGGGAAACCACGTCGACTATGCAAAGTCTGTCCTCATGTTGCAAATCGATACAATCCACCCGGTCCACTTGCCGATGACAATGGGGCGACGCTCTTCGTGTCCGCGTCTGAGCCATCGCGAAGCTCAACCGCCACACAAATACGAGCGAACGAAAAACACCACTGCTGGCACAACGGCAAGGACGCCCACATCAAGCGCCAGCAGAAACAGTCAATTAGCGGGCGAGCTTGCTCGCCGCCCCCAACCGCAAACATTCAGGGAGGAATCGCAGTGTCAAAAGAACGACGTTTAGGCCGTGGACTCGAAGCCCTGTTGGGACGCGCTTGGGACGACAGCGACAGCGACTCCTCGGCCGAGCATGCCAGCAGCGCCCTCGACCTCTCGGGCGACAGCCGCATCACGCGCGACGAAAACGGCCAGACCTGGCTCAACTGCGACTCGATCGTCCGCAACCCCTACCAGCCTCGCCAGACATTCGAAGAGGCCGAAATCGCCGATCTGGCCGATAGCATCCGCACCCATGGCATTCTGCAGCCCCTGGTCGTCCGCCTGGTCGGCGACAACTACGAGCTGATCGCCGGCGAGCGCCGCTTGCGTGCCGCCCAGGCCGCCGACTGGCGTCAGGTGCCGGTCTTGGTCCGCGAAGTCGACGACCGCCAGATGGCCGAGCTTGCCATCGTCGAAAACGTCCAACGCAAAGATCTCAATGCGATCGAAAAGGCCGAGTCGTTCCAACGCTACATCGATCAGTATCAATGCACGCAGGAAGAACTGGCCGGCCGCGTCCAGGTCGACCGCTCGACTGTCGCCAACTTGATCCGCCTGTTGGAGCTACCGGTCCACGTCAAACAGATGGTTCAACAAGGCGACATCAGCCAAGGCCACGCTCGCGCCCTCTTGCCGCTTGGCGACGAGCAAGAACAAATCGAGTTCGCCAAGAAGATCAAGATGAACGGCCTCTCGGTTCGCGCTACCGAATCGGGCGTACAGGATCGCATCCAAGCTCTCGATGGCGGCGAACTACGGATCGTCGACGCCGACGGCAACTCGCGCCCCGTGCCGCGCCCGCGCAACGAGCAAATCGAGTCGCTTCAACAAGAACTCCGCACCGCCCTCGGCACCAAAGTGGACCTCACCCAATCCGCCAAAGGCAAGGGCAAGCTCACCATCCACTTCACCAGCCACGAAGAGTTCGAGCGAATCCGCCAACTGCTCACCGCCACGCAAGCCGTTGCCCAACAGCCCCAGCAACAAATGTTCGCCTAACCCCCGCCTTAAAATCCACCGCCCTAATAGGGAGGGGTTAGGGGAGGGTTCGGCAAAACACGAAAAAGCCGCCTATTCCAGGCGGCTTTTTTCATTCCCCCCTCCCCACTTAGGCCTAACGCCCAACGCCTTAAGCCTTCCTACTCCGCCAACGCCTCCGTCAGCACCCGCCCCTCCGCCGTCGGCATCTCGATCCCCAAGAGCTTCGCAATCGTCGGCGCCACGCTCTTATTCTCGATCTCACCGAGCTTCGTCCCCGGCTTGATTCCTGCTCCCCAAGCGACGAACGTCGCATGCAAATCGGGCAGGTGCGAATCGTGGCCATGGCTCCCTTTGCTCTCTTTCTTATTGCCGGCCGCCGTGTCGCCAAAGTAGTACCCGAGCTTCGCCTCGAGCAGCATGTCCGGCGCGTTGGGATCGCGCCGCGCATCGCCGATTCCGTACTCGACAAACTCCTCGGGCGTGACCACCTTCGCTACCCCCTCGACTCCCTCGAACGCCTTCTGGACGCGTTTGATCACATCCTCCCGGTTCGCTTCGTCGGAAACATACACGAGCGCCGCCCCGCCTTGAATCACAAGATGCACCATCCCGCCGGTCACCTTGCGGCCGGTCCTTTGGATTAACCCTGCTTTCTCCAGTGCATCGTACGGCACGATCTTCGTTTTGTTCGGCGAGAAGCCATGGTCCGACACCACGAACAGCGTCGCCTTGCCCGGAAAATCCTTCTGCAACTGGTCCCACACCATCTTCACCTGGGCATCGGCCGACTTGATCGCCTCATAAGCTCCCTCCGATCGCGGCCCTTCCCGGTGCTCCGTATGATCCACTGCTAGCACGTGCATCAGCGCCAGATTCGGCCGATGCTTGCTGAGAATCATGTTGAAGATCTTCGTCCACATGATGTCTTCCTCGATGCTCTCCGTTCGGCTGATCGTCTTTCCCGCGTTCCCATACACAATGTGATGCCCGGCCTCTTTACACTCCTTGAGCAACTCGGGCGTCGTGTATTTCTCAACCAGCTCCGCCTTGCCGACATCCGGGCTGGTCCAATCGAGCGACTTCGCGTTCCGCGTTGCTGGCCAATGAATCGCCGCCGTCTTCAGCCCAGCCCCTTTCGCCAAGTCGTAGATCGTCGGCACCTTCACGATCTGGTCCTTGTCGAGCACCGGGTCCCAAATCAGCGTGACCCGCTCGCCCTTGATCCGGTCGTAGAAGTTGTTTCCCACCACTCCATGCTTTGCCGGGGGAACGCCCGTTACCAGCGTTGTATGATTCGTCCACGTCACCGTCGGATCCGACGCCCGCATTCCCGAGGCATGCGCCCCCTCTGCCGCCAATTTCCGAATCGTCGGCATCTCCGCTGCCGGGTCGTCGAAATAGAACCTCGCCAACCCGTCCACGCTCATCAGCACCACGATCCGATCCGGATCGGCCACCTCTTTCGCAAACCCGCTTGCCCCGATAAAAGGCCCCAAGGCAACAACCAGCGAACAAACGGCAAGCAGTCGGTGTCTCATCAAAATGACTCCCGCAACGAGGTGGCGTGGGCACAAATACCAGTCACATTTAGCCAAATGAGGCTTCACGTGAAACGAATACCCCTAATTATGCGCGCCGCCTCACCGCTCTTCCACCCACGTTGCCCTGCTGCTGAAACTGCGGTACGATCATAGGCCTTAGCCCACGCGGCCAAACCGGGGTGTAGCTCAGCCTGGCTAGAGCGCTTGCTTTGGGAGCAAGAAGTCGCACGTTCGAATCGTGTCACCCCGATTTTTTTGCTTTGGGCGAAAAAATAGAGCAGGAGAAAGTAGTGAGTAGAAAGTAGGGTAAGATGTCGCAGTAGAAATTGCTCTGCTTTCATCTCGAATACTCCTGCGGTCTACTCTCTACTTTCTATTCTCTTGAAAGGCACTGGCCATGCCGTTCATGTTCGAAAAACTGCAGGTCTATCAAAAAGCCATCGCCTTCGCGGACGACATTTGCACGCTGACACGGTCCTTCCCGCGTGGCTACTTTTTTCTGGCGGACCAGTTGAACCGCGCGGCCCTTTCCATTGCTGCCCTCTATTGGAACTTACAAGCTTGGAAAAGCATAAACTTTCCGCACGGGTAAAGTAGAAACATCTTCGAAACCATCCCATTGCCTCACTCCCTCTCTCACGTCACGCTCGTTGTTCGGGACTACGACGAGGCGGTCGCCTGGTTCACTACGGCCCTTCGCTTTCAGCTTGTCGAAGATACTCCCCTCAGTGCTAGTAAGCGGTGGGTGGTTGTTGCGCCAACTAGCGGGCAGGGGGCCGCGCTGTTGCTAGCGCGTGCGGCCACGCCGGATCAGGTTGCCCATGTCGGCAACCAGACGGGTGATCGCGTTTCGTTCTTTTTGGCGACTGACGATTTTTGGGCGGACTATCGGCGCATGCAAACGTGTGGGGTCGACTTCACGGAGGAACCGCGTGAAGAAGACTATGGCACGGTTGTGGTGTTCCGGGATTTGTATGGGAATAAATGGGATTTGGTGGGGCGGAAGGCGTAAGTCGTTGGGCTTAAGTCATTGTCGTTAGTGCATGGTGGTTTGTTTGGTTGGTTGGGGACAGCGGGGGTGAACCCCGCCGCTCGCTGGGCGTGTGTAAAAAGAAATGATGCGCGCACTGAGTTGACGACTGCGCAGCGTGGCTCCGTGGCC
>CAZGMU010000131.1:0-11310 GCA_964526975.1 uncultured Planctomycetaceae bacterium | reverse complement strand
CGCCCTAGGCGGGATGCCGTTCACCATGCCGCGAAGTGGTTGGCTCTACAGTAGATTATTGCGAACGTCCAGCTTGTGTCGCTCAAATGACAGCGAAAGCCAATATCTCGCGGTGTGAGCTTCTCAGCGAGGTTAGAACCTCGAAAGCGTTCTGGCCAATCCTTGTGACTTTGCTTCTGGCCAACGCAACAGTTGGCTTCGCCGCCGCGCCCGCCACCTGGGACGATTACGGCTGCCGGGCCGACGATCCGAAGTTCGACAATGGCCCGGTCCTGTCGCGGATGCTGCGCGACATGGCCTCGCGGACGCTGAAGGTCTGTCCGGTCGGCACGCTGGCCGATTACTACATCCGCACGCCGATCGAGTGGGGGCCGTGGGCGGCGCTGCCCGACGGACGTAGGCTGCCCGTGTTCGGCGGCGCGCTGGTTGGCGGCGGCGGATACACGTACGCCATCAACGGGCGAATCGGCGCGACCCGCATCATCTGGAACGGCCCGCCGGGCGGAACCATGCTGCGCTACTCCGCCGCCGGCGGGCGAATCGCCCAGCTGATCCTGTCCGGCGGGCCGCCCGTGCATCCCGACTACGCGCCGCTGGCGGGCGTCGGCATCGAAATTCAGGGCAATACGCTGCCCCCCACGGGCAATCTCGTCACGGATCAACTCTCCATCACGCAGTGCGACGTGGGCTTCCAGATTCGCGGCGACCAGGTGGCCGACCATGCGGACAACCTGAAACATCACAGCCTCCTGTTTCACAAAGTCCGCGTGCCGTACTGGGTCGATAACCCGCAGTCGATCAATCATTGGTTTTACGGCGTGGACATCCGCGAAGGATGGGAGACAGCGTTCAAGTTCGACCGGGGCGGCTGCCTGCACGTGTACGGCTGCTATGTCGGCGGCGCTGGAGACGCGCTCAAGACGTTGCTCTCCGTGGGCCGGGCCACCGACCACAACGGCGACTACGAAATTCACGGCCTCCAGGTGGACGGCGGCACGAAGAATATCCGTTTCGTGGACCACGGCAAGTACGTCTTCCGCGTGCGAATCAATGGCAGCGTGGCGTTCACGCAGCAACTGGCCGAGCCGATCGTGACGGCCCGGGACGGCGAGACACCGTTCGCCGACATCCAGATCGACGCCCGGGCGGCGGTGTGGCCGAAGGAGCAGAAATGACGGGAATCTGCAATAATGCGACAATAATCCAGCAGCGCTGAAAAGTCGTTTTGCACAGAGCCGAATCATCCAGGAAAACGATCGTTCCGGGCATGAGCCAATGATCCAACCGTGTGAGAACGTGCAAGCAGGATTCGTAAAGATCGGAGTCGATATTGACTACCAGTTGTCCGTTCGATTGAAATCCCTCTAAAAAACCATCCAGGGTTTCCTGGAGCCAACCCTGGATGAACCGGCAGCGAGGATCATCCGTAAATGGCGTCTGCCCGCCGACCAACACCAGCCCCCACGACAAGCCGAAAGGTGCCTCAGCCTGCTCGCTTACCGCTACTTAGCAATTACGCTCTCAAACAACTTCTCATACCGCGGCGTTACCGCCTCCGTCGACAACTGTTCCACGGCAAACCGACGCCCATTCTCACCATAGTGTTGTCGCAGCCCATCGTCCGCAAGCATTTTCTCAATCTCGACGGCAGCCGCCTCAAACTCGTCCGGCGTATAGACGACGCCGGCCTCGGCGTCGATCACGAGCGTTGCCGCAAGGTTGTCGCGCGGCACAATCGCCACTTGCGCCCGGGCCGAACAAAGCTGGCTCATTACTTTGCTCGGAAGCGCATAAGCAGAAGCCTCGCGATTCAACAGCGTCACTTGTACGTCCGCCGTCGCCAGCAAATTGGGATAGTCTTCGAAAGATTGAAACGGGAGCAGCAATAAGTTGCTCAGCTTCGCGGAATCCTGCTGCTCCCGAAGCCAGTCGGCCCCCACGCCTTCCGCCGCCACAACCACGCGCACATCGCCACGATGCTGCAGTTTCTCTGCGAGCGCGAGCAGCAGTTCCGGATGGTGTTTATTGCCCAGCGTGCCGCAATACGCGATGTTCGTGGTTTCGGTCAAACCGTGCTGAATCGACCAAGGATTGTGCTTCGACCCCGGTTGAACACGTTCCGTCGGCGCCGGCACAGGAATCACCGTCACTGGTGTCTTTACTCCCCAGCTCTCGGCAATCTTGCGAAACTGCTCCGCAATTCCCAGCACCGCCTGCGATTTCCGAAGCAGATGAATCTCTAGCTTTTCGTATCCCCAGGCAATGATTCGCCCGAACGGCCCGTATTTTTGTCCCACGCTGTGACGCACCGCCAGGCTGTAAATGTCCGTCCACCAATGAACCACCGGAATGTCGTGCCGCCGGCAGTAGCGCACTAGCGCCCACTGCGGGATCAGCGGATTGTTCGCGCTAACAACCAGTTGCGGCTTGTGCTGGCGCAAATTCTGCACCAGTGCCCGAGCATAAAGAATGTCCTGCCACTGACGCTTGAAGTAATTCTTCTTGTTGATCGGCCGGCCAATTCCAACCGGCTCGATCGTAAGCGATGCCAGTTGATCATCGGGCGACAGCCCGCCGCGCGGCGTCGATAGCTCATCACAATACGTAAACACCACCCGATGCCCGCGCGCCGCCAACCCCCGCGCCACCTCGATTTGGCCCACGTGCCCGGCGTAGTCGTGAATGTAAAGCTCCACCAGCGACTCTCGAACAGTAAACGGGTGCCATGCCGCGCCGTTACCCCCTAGGCAACGGCTCAATGATAACTTCCTTCAAAACAGAATTACCACAGAGACACAAAGGGCACAGAGAAGAAAATGATTTGCCATTGGTAATTGAACATTTGTCACTGGCCATTTCAGAAATGACAAATGACAAATTTGCAATGACCAATTCGTCTTCTCTGTGCCCTCTGTGTCTCTGTGGTAAATCCCCTCGTCTTTAAGTTGTCGTTAAAGCTAACTGAATTGCGTCGCTACGACATTTCGCGCCGTCTTACGATTCGCTCGATACCAATGGACGGTCTTTTCCAGCCCGTCGTACAGCGACGTATCGCAGCGGAAGCCGAGCATCTTTTCTGTTGTCGACATGTCGAGCATACGGCGGTCCTGGCCCTCCGGGCGATCGGTAAGCCACTTGATTTCGCCGCCGAAGCCAGTGATGTTGGTCAGATCGTCGACGACTTGCTTGATGCTCGAGTCTTCGCCGCAGGCCATATTGAGCAGCACGGGCTCATTCACTTTCTCCGCCATGCGGATCATTCCCTCGGCCACGTCGCCCGCGTAACAGAAGTCACGCGTGGCCTTACCGGTGCCCCACACCTCGACCGTTGGCTTGCCGTCATCCGCCGCCTCGACGAACTTTCGTACCAGCGCCGGAATCACATGGGCCGCTTCCAGATCGAAGTTGTCGTACTCGCCGTAAATGTTGCCTGGAATCGCAACTAGAACCGGAAACTTGTACTGCCGCCAGTAAGCAAACGACTGCACATGCAGCATCCGCTTCGCCAACGAATAGGGCGCGCTGTCGTCCTGCGGATAGCCGTTCCAGTAATCGGCCTCTTTGATCGGCAACGGCGCGGCCTCCGGGTAGCCACAACCGGCGCCGGCAGCGATCACCTTCTCCGCGCCGGTTTTCCAAGCGTAATGCAGCGTATGTGCGCCCATCATCAGGTTGCGATAGAAGAAGTCGCCCGGAAACGTCTTGTTGGCCCCCAGGCCGCCGACATATCCGGCCAGGTGAAACACAACGTCAGCCGGATGCTCTTCAAACAACCGAATCGTGTCCTGCTCTGTCACCAGGTCATAGTCCTTGCTGCGCACGGCGTACACTTGGTCACAACCCCGTTCGCGCAGCCGCTCGACAACGTGGCTCCCCAAAAAGCCTCCGCCGCCGGTGACCATAATTCGCTTGCCTTGTAGCTTCGTCATCATTTACCTCAGGCCTATCTCCAAATGTAGCTGGATTCGCCAGAATTCAGCCTAAGTTTTATTTATTATCTTGCCGTTTGTGCCAACGACGAAAAGCAATAGCGATGAGAGCTACGATTGATACACAACCCGATAGCACAATGACAACTGGGATTGTCTCTAACCGCTCGTCGCTTGACCAAGAAAACGGCGCAGTCCACATCCAGACCTTTGCAAGCGTGAATGCAGCCATAGCGCCAATCGCAACTAATACTACAGCCCTATTTGGCGACACTCGCTGATTTTGCATGTTGTGCCAGCCCTCAACTCCTCACGCCCTGTCACTACCGTCACTATTGAACATCAACTTCTCAACAACCGCCACGATGATATGCCCCATCGCAATGTGGCATTCCTGAATGTGCGCCGTCACATCGGCGGGAACGCGTAGCACGATATCGACAGCCTCGACCATCTTGCCGCCGCCGCGACCGGTCATGCCGACGGTCTTAATCCCGATTTGTCGCGCTGCTTCGAATGCCAGCAACACATTCTTCGAGTTCCCGCTGGTCGAGCTGCCAATCAGAATGTCGCCGCTCTTGCCGAGCGCCTCGACTTGCCGCGAGAAAACGGAATCGAAACCGTAGTCGTTTCCACGCGCCGTGAGAAACGACGAATCGGTCGTGAGCGCCATCGCAGGTAACGCTCGGCGATCGAACGTCTGTGTAAGGATGCTGGTGAACTCCGCCGCGATGTGCTGGCAATCAGCCGCGCTGCCCCCGTTGCCGCACAACATCAGCTTGCCGCCAGCCGCGAAACAGTCCGCAATCAAATGCGCCACTCTGACCAAGTCGGCGGCCGATGACTCGGCGTACTGCCGTTTGGTCTCCGCGCTCGCGAGCAAGTGGTTCCGTGCATGGCCGAGCAAAATGGAATCATCTGGAGCAGACAAAGCTTTAACTTTCACAGTAGGGTGCCAAGTCTAGAGTGGCACGCCCTGAGTCTTCGAAGGGCGTGGTCGGAACAGTACGAACTGTCACGCCCTTCACCGAGCCTCAGGGCGTGCCACCCAGAATCACATCCGCCGCCTCGCGCAGCGTCGCAACGAAGTAGTCTACACAGCCCCCAGATTCCGGCAAAGCGTGCTCCCCTTGGCCGTAACCTGTCGCAACCAGAATAGCCCGGGCGCCAACCTGCCGGCCCGCCCGCAAATCGCCCAACCGATCGCCGACGATCCACGACTTCTCTAGTATAACCCCTAGCTCGTCACGTGCCCTCAAAAACATCCCCGGTGCCGGCTTTCGGCAATCGCAACCTGCCTCTGGAGTATGAGGGCACCAGTACCAACCACTGATCTTCACTCCTTCGGCCGCCAGCATTTCTGCAAGCCGCGCGTTGATCTCCCGCAGCCGATCTTCAGTAAAAATGCCTCGCCCGATCGGCGATTGATTGGACACCACGACCAGCGTACAGCCCGCCTCGCACAACCGGCGCAACCCCTCCGCAACCCCAGGAAGCAGTTCAAGCTGATCCGGATCCGAGAGGTAGTGAACCTCACGATTGATCGTCCCATCCCGATCAAGAAACACAGTAGGTGCCGCCGATTTAGAACCCTCTCCCACTGGGAGAGGGCAGGGTAAGGGGGCTTCGTTATTCATTGCCTCACCCGCGCCATAAACGCATGGCTCCGCTCATAATCGCTCGGAATGCCAATATCGATGAACTCGCTGTCCGTCACCCACCCCCTGAGTAACCCCTGCTCAAGCCAAGCAGGAAAAACATCTCGCTCCATCGACGAAGGACCACTCGGAAACTGCTCAAGCATCGCCCGCCGAATTAGGTAAACGCCGGCGTTGATATAACCGGCCGCATGTTCCGTCCGCTTCTCGACAAACGCCGTGATACGCTCGCGGTCGTCCACCTCAACCGTGCCATACCGCGACGTATCGCTGACCTTCGCCAGCATCAGCGAAACATCATGCTGCCCGTCTATATGCCAGTCGATGTACTCCGACAAATCTGCATCGCAATACGAATCGCCGTTCATCACGAGCAATTGATCAGCCTCGGCGAAGCCACAAGCAAAGCGAATCGCGCCGCCCGTCCCTAGCGGCTGCTCCTCGTGCGCATACACGATTTGCATATCCCGATAACGATCGCCGATCACCTCACCGAACTGCTCGGCCAGATACCCGGTCGAAAGTACCACACGCTCAATTCCCGCGCTGGCGATTTGATCGAGCAAATAAGTAAGAAAAGGCCGCCCGCCAACCGGAGCCAGCACCTTAGGCCGATCCGCCACAACCGCCCGCAACCGAGTCCCCATCCCCCCCGCCAAAACAACAGCCGCCAGCCCTGTATTTTCCGTTTCTGACACCTGACACCCGAAACCTGACACCTTCTTCTACCGACTCGCACTCCGCCACACCTGCATCCCCTGGTCGTCAAACGAGAAGTCGCTGAACGAACCACCCATCTTTTCCAGCACGCCACGCACTTCGTGTTGTTTATTCGTCGGACAATAAAACGCCACGTATCCGCCGCCGCCTGCCCCGAGCAGCTTGCCGCCCAGTGCCCCGGCTTCGATCGCCGCTTCGTACATCGCATCGATCGGCGTCCCTTCCGTCACGTAAGGATTCATTCGCATCTTGTTGACTTGCGACTCATGCAGCAGGAATCCGAATCGATCCAGATCGCCATCGACGAGTGCTTCGCGCATCTCGAATACCATATCGTACAGCCGCTTCATGCCATCGATCGTTGTCGTGTTCCCCTGCTTGAACATCTCGACTTGCTTGGCGACAAGATTCCCATGTGCCCGCACATTGCCCGTATAGCAAAGCAGCAGGTGCGCCTCCAAGTCGTTGACGACCGATTCGCTCACCTCGACCGGCTCGACCGCCACCATGTCTTTGCAAAACTTAATCGCATTGAACCCGCCGTAGGCCGTCGCGTATTGATCTTGTTTGCCGCCAGCGATCTTAAGATCGATCCGCTCGACGTTGTAATTCATCTCGGCAAGCTGCTCGCGGGTAAGCTTCACCCCGCGAAACTCGGCCAGCGCCGCCAAGAGCGCCGATGTCAACGCCGACGATCCGCCCAGTCCGCTGCCTGCAGGGGCATCGGAACGAATATCAATATCCATTCCCCGATCCACGCCCAGCCGCTTGATCGCAGCCTTGGCCAGATCGAGCGCGCCGTCGTATGCCGGCCCCGAATCGAGGTTGTAGTCGACTGTAAAACCCAAATCGAGCGAGCGAATCCGCACCTGCCGATCCTCGCGCGGGTACAGCGTAACATACGCATAACGGTTAATCGTCGACGAGAGCACTGCCCCTGGGTGCTGCTCATACCAGGCCGGCACATCGGTGCCGCCGCCCGTGAAGCTGACCCGCAACGGCGACTTCGCGCGAATAATGTCACACTGCAATTTCTTGCTGGGCTTCAATGCAGTCTCTTGTTCAGCCAGGATGATTTCAGGCATTGCGATATCTTCCCAAGGGGAGAGTCCGATAGGCTTTGATCAGTTCTGGAATTCCGACATCCAAACCACGTTGCGCTTCGAAGCCCGCCTCTTTGAGACGCTGGTTCGAAACAATGTAGTCTCGTTTGTCCGGATCTTCGCCGATTTCTGCATAATGAACGAAGAACTTCGGCACGTACTCTTGAATCTTTTCGCACAACTGCTGCTTCGTCAGGTTCGCGCTGTCGAGACCCAGATTGTACGCCTTGCCGGTCATCTTCTCGCGGTTATCCATCGCGTACATCATGGCGTCGGCCACGTCGCGGATATGCACGTAGTTCCGCTTGAAGTGCTTCTCGAACACCACAAGGTAACCGTCCGCCACCGCGCAATACGTGAAGTGGTTCACGAGCAGATCGATCCGCATCCGCGGCGAAGTGCCAAACACCGTCGCCAGCCGAAACGTAATGACGTTCTTTTGTTCGAGCAGTGCCAGTTCCGCGTCGCACTTGGTACGGCCGTAGACCGAAATCGGTTCGAGCGGGCTATCTTCCGTGCAAAATGCGTCGCCAGCACCGATCCCATAACCGCTGTTCGTGTTGGGGTAAATGATGAGCTGCGACGGCGACCGTAGCTTTGCTAGCTCGACGACCGCCTCGTAGTTGATCGCCTTGGCCGCCCGCGGGTCCCGGGCACAAACCGGAGCGCCAACCAACGCTGCCAGCGGGACAATCACGTCCGCATCCTTCGCCGCCTTGGCGACCAGTTCCCGATCCCGAACATCGCCCCGCGTGAACTCGAAATTCGGGTTCGCACACAACTGAAACAGGCAATGATCGCCGTGCATCAGGTTGTCGACGATGTGAACCTGATCGCCGCGAGCCAGCAACTGCTCGGTCAGAATACTACCTATGTAACCGGCGCCGCCGGTGATCAAAACCTTCATCGAGAGCCTCAAATGGCATGCGTCCCAGGCGGTACTCCCGCGATCAACAAGCGGAAGCCGGCAATCGCCGGAGGTCCCTTTATTTTACCAATTTCGGCCCACAATGTCTTGCGATTGGCAAAGCTTCACGATGCCTTTACGTCGTGTAACTGTTGGCGTGTAAGGACTTTAACGTTTGAAGTGATTGCACCATGGCACCCCATCTGCTGATCGTTGATCAACCGCAACCATGGCATGCAACTGTAATTACCGATAAAATAGGAATAATGAACATCACCATAACTCCAGAAATCGAGCAACTCGTCCAAGGTATCTACGCGGGCGGGTCGTATGCCAGCGAAGCGGAGGTTCTCGCTGCCGCTCTTCGCTTACTGGAGCAACGTGATCGGTTTCGCAGTCATCTGCAGCGAGGCTGCGATGAACTGGACCGAGGCGAGCGCATGGATGTAGACGTCGTCTTTTCCGAGTTGCGACAACGCGCAGCGAAACTCGATGAGCTGGGCTCATGAGTCGCCCGTTTTTTTCGCCGTCCTCTCGGCGCGATCTGCTTGAGATATTGGAGTTTATCGCCACAGATAGTCCAGGAACTGCTCTTCGCCATGTTGAGCGACTTGAAGACGCCTGTTGGACGCTCGCACGAAATCCTATGCTGGGTACGCGTCGCGATGACCTCATGCAAGATCTGAGACTCTGGAGTGTCGGCAAATACGTAATCTGCTTTCGACCGGCCGGCGATGGGGTCGAGATCATTCGAGTCGTCCACGGTGCTCGTGATTTCGACGCTCTTTTCAGATAGCAACCTGCATTCCAAGAATTCTTTCACTTTTCCTGCCAGCACCTCCAATATCCCGTTTCCCACGGCGAAATTCCTCCTGGAGAGCCAATTCCGTGCCTCTCTGGCAGTTATTCGTTCACCCGTGGAAACCTTGGGATCGCCGCCCGGTCTTTTTTGCCCAGCTTATCGGCAGCCGTCGCCACGTCCCCGCCTTTTGGAGGAGTTTTAGAGCCATGATCAAGAAAGCACTGTTGTTGGCACTCGGCGTCGGCATCACGACGACCGTCCTTTTCGGCCGCAACGCCGCCAGCTACGTTTCGACCACCTACCACCGCCTGACCAGCTCTGTCGAAGAGGCCGTGCCGGTCGATTTCCAGATCGACCGCGCCAAACAAATGGTCCGCGACCTCGATCCCGAAATTCGCAGCGCTATGCACGTCATCGCCAAGGAAGAAGTCGCCGTCGAAGAACTGAACAAGCAGGTCACCGGCAACGAGGAAAAGGTCGCGAAAGACAAGCAAGACATCCTCCGCCTCCAGGCCGACCTCGGCCAGAACAAAGGCGTCTACCACTACGCCAGCCGCAAGTTCACCTCCGACGAAGTCAAGCAAGACCTCTCGCGCCGCTTCAATCGCTTCAAAGTCTCCGACGATACGCTCGTCAGCATGAAGCAGATGCGCGACGCTCGCGAGAAGAATCTCGACGCTGCCCGCCAAAAGCTCTCGGCCATGATCAACGCCCGCCGCAAGCTCGAAGTCGACGTCCAAAACCTCGAAGCCAAGCGCAAGCTGGTCGAAGTCGCCCAGGCCTCGAGCGAGTACGTCTTTGACGACAGCCAACTAGCCCGCGCCAAGGAGTTGATCACCGACATCCGCACTCGCCTCGACGTGGCCGCCAAGCTGGCCAACGCCGATGTCGATGTCCAAACGGAAATTCCCCTGAACGACGCCGCCCCGGCCGACATCACCGACCAGGTGACTCAGTACTTCAAGCTCGACACGAAGGTGGCAAGCGAAACCAAGCCATCCGAGAAGAAGCACGAAGTCGTTGCCGTCAGCTTCTCAAACGACGAAGCGGAAGAATAGTCAAGAGCGGAGAGTCGAGAGTCAAGAGCCAGAAAAGCTCCAACTCTCGACTCCACCTCTCCTTTTCCCTCTCCCTTCGGGAGAGGGCCGGGGGGAGGGTGCCCCGGCTACATCGTTTCCTTACCCATCTCTGGCTCTCGGCTCTTGACCCTAGACTCTTGACTCTCGACTTGCCCCTTCCCATGTTTCCCACTTGGCGACTTAAACTCCGCGAAGCCAAAGTGGCCGCTCAAAGCGGCCGCTACGACGACGCCAGTCGCCTCCTGGCAGACGAGTCGCTTCGCGATTTTCTCCCCGCGAAGCGACTCGCCCAGGGTGTGGCCGAGAAAATGGTCGAGCGGGCTCGCAACCGTTTTGCCCTGGGCAACACCTCGGCCGGTTGGAAAGACTTGCAAGCAGCCGATCGCCTGGGCGGACAGGTCGACGCCGTGAACAAAACTCGCCACGACTATGCCGAAGGAATTCTCCAAGATGCGCGAAAATATCTCGCTGCCGGGGAACCCGCGTCCGCTCTCTCGCGTCTAGAAAAGCTCCACAAGCGCGGGCTTGCCGACGAACATGTCCGCAACTGCCTCCAAATTGCCCAACTCATGCAAGAATCTACCCACCAGGCTTCCCATGGGCACTTCACGGACGCCGCCAGCACGATCCACCATGCCCAGGCCTTGGCCCGCCTCGAAGCCAGCCAGCCCGGTATAATGAACGACGTCGCGACTCATCTGGATACCGAGGCCACTCGCCTCGAATCCAAGATCGCCGAGTGTCAGCGTTTGGCAAGCGAAATGTACGCGGCCCTCACCACCGAAAACTGGAGCGCAGTGCTGAGTGCCGCCGACGCGCTCCTGGCGATTGCGCCGCAGCATTCCGCCGCTGTTCAGGCACGCCGACGAGCATGGAAGGCTGTGGGGATGGATGTCACCCGCGTGTACGCCGGTCGCCCGCCTCGTGGCCCGGTGTCCCTTGCGGCGGGTAACGCCTTTATCCGCCACGCCCGCCATTCCACGCGACACGCATCGCGCTCCAGCGAGGTAGATACCGTGGCCGGAAACGAAAAACCAAATCGAGCCCTATTGTGGGTCGACGCCGTCGGCGGATTCCTCGTCTGCCTCGACGAAACGATCACGCTCGGCCAG
>CAZGMU010000130.1:11109-11347 GCA_964526975.1 uncultured Planctomycetaceae bacterium | reverse complement strand
CTACCGACAAGCCAAATGGCGCTACCCTCGGCAGCTCCCCCATCGGCTGGCAAGACAACGTGAGTGCCACTTACACCCCAGGCGACGTCAATTTTGGTCTTGCTGGTTGGTATCTTTATCATCCGACATCCCAATCTGAAGGCGGTTTCAACGGAAACCAACGCTTCCGTTTCAATAATGGCAACAGCACCACCGGTTCATTTTACGGCTTCGCCAATGATCCCGATGGCAGCGGTCC
>CAZGMU010000130.1:2918-11085 GCA_964526975.1 uncultured Planctomycetaceae bacterium | reverse complement strand
GCGACCTTGGCCGGAAACGGCATCAACGCGTATATCGGCTTGCGACTTACCAACAATACAGGCTCGGCAATCAACAGCTTCACTCTCTCCTTCGACGGCGAACAGTGGCGAGATGGTCCATCTACCGGCCCGCAAAGCCTGCTCTTTGACTACAGTACCACTGCCGACGCGGACACTTGGGCCACCAGCGGCAGCTTCACGAGCGTGCCTCAACTAAATTTCACCGCCCCCGTTTTTTCCTCGACCACAGGCGCAATCGTCGACGGTAATACTGCCGGAAAGGTCTCCTTAAGCGCCAACGTCTTTGGACTCACATGGGACCCAGGCACCGATCTGTGGCTCCGTTGGTCCAATGCACAGCTTCCCGATCTTACCGACGATGGTCTTGCCATCGACAACCTGGTCTTTACGGCTCCCTCCACTGGCCCCGTCCCAGACATCAACTCCGCCACTAGCGGCAACTCCTCCTCCGGCTCGACTTGGGTCGGCGGCGATCCACCTGCTGCTGGGTTTATTTATCACGTGCTTTCGGGCCACACGGTAACTATTGACGCCGCCATGCCCACTGCCTCGCTTATCGAAGCCCAATCCGGCAGTACGATCAATATCGGCCCCGCCGGCAACGGCGTCACCATTCCCAATATGACGATCGCCGCCGGTGGCGCCCTTACGGTTTCCGCCACGGGCGACGTCTCGATCGGCGACCCCAACGCCCGCGGCAACCTCGTACTCAACAACGACACCACCTTCACGATTGATCCTGGCCCGGCCTCGCCCACTTGCGATCTGTGCTTAAACATGAAAATCACGGGCACCGGCAACATCACTATCAACAGCGCGCCCGGCACGAGCGTTTCTATACCCCAGGCGGCTGGAATGACCGGAACGGTCACCTTCAACGGCACGGGCGACGTGGTAAAAGTCGACGGCTCCGAGTCCATCCCACGGCTCGTCATGAATTCGACCGGCCAGAATAGAGTAGCCTATCTCAACGCCGACGTCGGCAACCTAACGTTCAACCAACCTGGCTCGATCGACCACCTCACCACTGGCTCTCGGCTTCAAGGCGGCACGCTGATCGCCAATGCCCAGGTTACCGTCAATGAAACGACCGGCTTCCCAGATGACACGACCCAAACCGACGAGCGTCGCTGGCAAACGACCAGTCTGCAGGGCAGCGGAAACATCGTCGTCAATGGCACTGCCACCGATTTCACCAACGCCACCGGCACGGTCACTCTTAACGAATTCGAAGTGGGAACAACCGGCGAGCCGACTGGCGCCGTCCCCAACTCCGCGTACGGCGGCACCCTGACCTTCAACAATTACATCAACGGCGAATTGCGGCAGAATTTGCGTCGCGCCGCGGTTGTCATCAACGACAAGGCGCGCGTGGAGTTCGGCTTCCAGGTGCAATACCCAGACCCAGCGAAGTTTCTCAATGTCGGTGAAGTCACCGTCAATAGCGGCGGCACGCTCGAGGTCGGCTTCGAGCAAGGCCCGGTCACCGGGTCTCCCTTTTATCAAACCTCTCCCACCGCCGGCGTCGGAAATCATGTCGCCCGGTTGAACATCACGAGCTCCAATGGCCGCTCGGGCAATTTGACCATGACCAGCGGAGCTACGCTCCGGATGCAGATCAACGGCATCGAAGCCAATCAATTCGACTCGATCACCGCCACGGGCAATGTCGATCTGGGCGGCGCTACGCTCGATCTATTGATTAACCCCGTCAGCACCAACACAGTTGCCCTCGATGCCTATTTCCCCACCGATGGCGACACATTCACGCTCATCTCGATCTTACCCAAGCCGGTGCAGGGTGATTACGATGGCAGCGGCACGGTCGACGCTTTGGATTACACCACTTGGCGCGCCACCTATGGCAGCACGAGCGGTGCGCTGGCCGCCGATGGCAACAATGACGGCGTCGTTGATTCCGCCGACTATGTGGTCTGGCTCAAGAATCTCGGCCAGTCGAGTTCGGTTGTCGGCAGCATCTCCGGCGACATCAACATCAACCTGGTCGATCCTTTCCTCAGCACGACCGGCTTTACGATCGAAAAAATCATCACGGCCACGTCGCTACAGGTGAAGTTCCACGCCGCCGGTTCGGGCGCTTCCGAGATTGCCTCCATACCCGAGCCGTCCACACTGGTGCTGGGCAGCCTGCTCTTAGCATGTGCCGTTACGTTCCGGCGAGGAAGGGTCGGACGAGAGAGCTAGAAGCAGGACAGCCAAGCGAAACGATCGTAGCTGGACTCTTACGAATCCAGCTACGATTCTGACGAATCAGATTCATCACGGTTTTTCGGCAACCAATGGATTAGAAAACAATACCGTCGATGGATGCAACAATGGACTCTGAAAGGTTGGTCATGAAACGCTTTTCGCTGCTCTCCGCAATGATCGCGGCCCTTCTGACATGCAGTTCGACATCGGTCCACGCGGAAACCTGGGCCAGCACTACCACCGGCGGAGTTTGGGATGTTCCCGGCAACTGGAATCCAGCGAGCGTCCCCAACGCCCCCGGCGCGGTTGCCACCTTCGCCTTCGACGGCGGAACTGCCCGCTCCTTTACCTATGGCCAGGACATCACCATTGGAACGTTGAACATCATCAACGATTCGAGCGTCCAGAGCGTCTGGAGCACCGCGAATCTGACGACGCCTTCGCTTACGTTCGATTCCGGCGGCACCGGCCCTGCCACGATCAATATCTCCGGCCTGAACGGCGGCACCGCCCAATCGAATATCATTCGCGGCGATGTGAAATTGAATTCCAATCTGATCATCGATGTCCCCAGAGGCGGGACTAGCTCCGCCGCGGGCGTGTTTGGGTTCCAGAATGGCGTACTCTCTGGCCCTGGTGGCATCACCAAGAATGGCAACGGTTATCTCTCCTTCGCCGATGCTGGCGAGAAAGGCTATGAAGGGCCGACGGTTATTAATGATGGCCGTCTTCGCACCAATGCCACTGCCGCCGCCCTTATCACCAAAACATCTTCCATCACCGTCAACCCAGGTGGTCAATTCGCTCCCGAAGGTGCGGCTGACTTCTTGTGGGGCCAAACTCCCGATGTGCCCCTCACTCTCAATGGTTTTGGTCTCGGCATAACGTCGCCCATCGGATATTTTCCCGGCGCGTTTCGCACTCCCTCGGGAATAACGCAGGCCATCCAAAACAAAATCGTTTTAGGCTCGGCCGCGTCGATCAACGTCGTCAGCAGCAATCCGGTCACAACCCCAGGCAAACTCTATTTGTTTAATGATATTAGTGGCCCCGGGCGGTTGATCGCCAACCAAAAGCCTGGCCTTATCTCCCGCGAAGGTTTTCTCTATCTTGCCGTGGCCAATACCTATTCCGGCGGCACCACCGTTGAACAGGGCACGCTTACCGTGGGCCTTGACCTCGGCGGAGGTGTTATTAGTCCCGACGCCAATCTCGGAACCGGAAATGTGTTTATCGACGGCAGCTCGCCGTCCATCGTTGACGCTAACCCCGACCAGGCTTCCAGCGGCAAGCTGGTGATCGAAAGTGGAATCACCAACGCCATCGCGGATAGCGCCTATCTCTATCTCACTGGCGGCGGAGCTGAAGGTATCGCGGATCGAGGTTATATAACCCTTCCCGCCGGTTACAACGATACGGTCGGCGGCCTCATGGTCGGCGGCATTAATGGCGTGGGTGGCACGGTCTTAAGCTCCGGCGTTTACGGCAGCACCGCCAGCGGCGCGGCCAACCCGGGGCTGGCCAATCCCGACGAATACTTCGCCGGCGCGGGGACAATCACGGTTGCCCCCGTTGGCGTGCCCGGCGACTATAACAACAACGGCGTTGTCGATGCTGCCGATTACGTACTTTGGCGAAAAGGTGCCACTCTCGCAAACGACTTCACCCCCGGCAACCAAGCGTCCGATTACGACTTCTGGCGGTCGCGCCTTGGGGCGACCACGAATCCAGGCAGCGGAAGCGGACTCAAAACCACGGCGATACCCGAACCGGCCACGATCATGCTGGCTGGATGCCTCGCTTCCCTGTTAACCCTGAGTCGTCGCCACAAATAAGATACTCCCTCTCCCTCCGGGAGAGGGCCGGGGTGAGGGTGCCTTAGAATACGTTTTGCCCCAAAAAAGACATAACCAACCATATTTAGCATTTAGCACGACAAAGCGAGCCCAGCCCCCTCGCAACAAACTTTAATCGCAAAAATCATCCGCCTGCAAACGTTCTTTTTTGATACTGCGCGATTGCCGGCGATAATTCAGAATGGACAGAGCCTGAAGGAGCCTTATCTTATGTTTCACAAACAGGCATCGAAACGAGCGTTCACGCTTGTCGAGCTTTTGGTCGTCATCGCCATCATCGGCATCCTGGTCGCGCTGCTTTTGCCCGCGATCCAGGCGGCTCGCGAAGCGGCCCGGCGCACCGAGTGTATCAACCGCATGAAGCAGGTCGGTTTGGCGCTCCAGAATTACCATGATTCGAGCAAGCAATATCCTCCTGCCGTTTCCGACATCATTACGAATGCTCCATCTACCCCCTACAATTACTCTCAGATGGGGTATATTCCCTACATCCTGCCTTATTTAGAGGAGAGCAACCTTCAAGGCCAATTGAATATGAAGATTCATTGGCAAAAAGAACCCAATAAATCGGTTGGTTATAACAATCCCTTGCCGAGTTTTCGCTGCCCAAGTCAAGACTCCATCGAGATGACCTACACGGATCCAACCGGCCAAAGTGGCACAACCGAGTTGAGTAATCTCCGGGCACACTATATGGCAGTCATGGGCGCGAAGGTCCAATGCCCGCTCTTTGCCGCCACTCCATGGCCACAAAAGACCTACACAATGTACACCGCTCCTCCTCCGCCGGGCGGCACTAGCTCGACGTGTGGCAATGGCGACGCCGCTCTTGGTGGTTCAGCGAGCAACGGTGTTATCTATCCGGCAAGCAAGACCAGGATGAAAGACATCTCTGACGGAAGTACGCATACATTTCTTGTCGGCGAAATTTCCTGGCTGTGTGGCCCGCAACGGATTTGGACGGTCGGCGGTGCATCGGCTTCCAACCTGGATACGTACGTCTACACGGCCAAAAACGTTATGTGGCCGCTTAAAACCGCCTACCGGGCTCAACCCGATGCACCGGCTAGTGGATATGCCAATAACGACATGAGCTTCGGCAGCATGCACCCGGGCGGTTGCCACTTTCTGATGTGCGATGGCTCCGTGCAATTCGTTGCCGAGAGCGTGCCGATTGAAATTCTGCGGTCGTTAGCCAGTCGCAAATCGAGCGAAGTATTCGAGAGCCCGTTCTAAAATCCCTCTCGATCCACGAACCGAAATCTACTTCATCCTCCTCTTTTTATGCACAATCATGCAGCAATTGTCCTTGCGTGACCGTTTGTTACCTTGCGTTACGGTCGCTTCAGTCCTTGGTTTGCTATTAATTATGCCTGGCTGCCGCTCCGAGTCGCCAACCATGGCGCCCGTAAAGGGCAAAGTCACGCTGAATGGGCAGCCGATCAAGAGCGGCAACATCATGACACTGCCATCCAATGGTGGCCGCGGTGCCGCCGCGCCTATTGGACCAGACGGCTCGTTTGAGCTAAAAACCGGCACAGACATGGGGGCCCTTATTGGCACTCACAAGGTCGCGGTCGTAGCCTATGAGGGAACTGGAAAAAGCGGCCCGGAAGCGGGCGTCGGCAAGCTGCTAGTGCCCGATCGTTATATCAATCCTGAAACGTCCGATCTGTCCATCGACGTGAAAGCTGGTGAAGCCAATTCGCCCACACTTGACCTCAAAAGCCCTTAATCAAAATCACTTGCTCGAAATCGCCTTGCAAGGGGTTCGCATAGTTCCCCCTAGGCCCCAGTGCCCTCTTCACCCCCCTGGGTTGATCGACGCTCGTCGTATTCTGTATCGCACCCGGCGCAGCCAATAATCGTTCTGCTTGCCGACGCGTCGCATCGTCGACACTCGCCAACCATCGAATCCCCTGCCCCTCGCGCGCCGCAATCGGCCTGCCGTTGCACAATACCATACGACTACCGCGCACCGCTGGAACCCGCGCGTCCCTGGTCACAATCCCCACAAGATTGAGCGGATCGACGGCCGAAATCACGCACCATGCCTCTGTCGCTGGCTCGTCGCGGTGCTTGCGCAGTTGCTCCACCGCCTCGGGTAGCGCGAACTGCTCGCCTCCCACGCCGCTCACGAAACGCCCGCCGCGGATTTCTCCACGCATTTCCAATCGCCGATACACGGGCAGCAAATCTCGCCAAGCGGGGGCGACCGATTCCCGCGTCAAGAGATCGCGAAACATGACGCCATACCGCCGCAACAACAGCCAGGCCCACCGTTCGGCTCTTTCCTCGGCAGCGAGCGGCTGAACAAACGGCGGAAACCGCGACCAACGGCCTCCCTGCGAATACGTGGTTTTCCGTTTCGTCGTTGGCGCCCGCCGGCGTCTCGTCCCTTGACGCGACTTCGTATTCACACTTCTCACCGCGGCAAAGCCATCCGATGTCACCAGCCCCAGCGCCGCCAACTCGCGCAGCGCCTCTTCCAATTGCGACGGCAACAGCTTGGTAACCGCGAGCAGATCGTCGAAGAACAACGCGCCGTGGTTGGCCAGCGCTTCCATG
This sequence comes from uncultured Planctomycetaceae bacterium, assembly GCA_964526975.1. GTDB lineage: Bacteria > Planctomycetota > Planctomycetia > Pirellulales > Lacipirellulaceae > JABDGM01. Next base: position 4,429 of record CAZGMU010000130.1, on the reverse strand, counting down.
GCTGACTGGGCATCCCACCGGGCCAGGCCGATTGGTTCTTTGCCGTAGGACGGACCATCGTGCCTGTCGTCGGCTTCCGCAGTTGGGGTGATTGGACGGACAGGATTGCCCGTCCTACGGGGGAACAACCAGCCCAGGTTGGCCCGCCGCGACAGCGAGATCGGCGACACACGGGTCAACACCTGGCCACGGCTATCCTCGGTCCATTGCGGAGGCTGCAACCGGCCCCAAACGATCTCTCCCTGGGCAAACAATTGATCCAGCCACTGGCTGTCGTAGTCCATTCGCGCCGGCAGCAGGTCGTGCTCCCATGCTCCCGCGGCCGCCTCGAACCCTTCCAATTGGGATAGCACCCGCTGCAACCCGCCGATCCCCTTTGCAAGCGAGTTATTCGTTATTTCATGATGCGACAGCAAGAACCGCAGAAATGCCTCGGCGTCAACCGGCGCGACCTGCCGTCGCAAGCCGTCCATCGTCAACCGGTGGATGCGGGCCAGGAGCCGTCGTTCACACCATTCGATCTCAGTAGGTGCCGTGAGCCGAGCGGCACCTGTAATCGGCTCGGCGCCAGACAAAGGCCCGCCTCGGCCCGGCGGGCCTACTTCCGTAAACCGGCCTCGCAGTACGACGCCGCTTAGCTCGAGTTGCTCAAGGGCGATCTGGACGTCGTTCAACTTCATACCCAGGCCAGTCGCGATCCGCTCGGCAGTGGTCGGCCCGCTGATCTCCAACTGGCCGCGCACCAGCAGCATTCGCGCGTCGTCGAGGGCTACTTCCCGGCGCAGCGCTTCGGGCAGCGATGGTGGCGGCGTTGGATCCACAAGCGAAATCGCAGTACTCACGGCCGGCCATTGCTCGACGGCAATCCACAGCACGGGCCCGTCACGCACTTCGCGCCGCACCACTCTTCCCGCCTCGGCCAACTCGTCAAAATACTCGCGCCACTCTCGGCACTCGCTCTCGGGCATCGCCCCCACCGAAAGCAACGTATCGTGCAATTCCTCGGCATCGCGCACCATCGGCCAGGCTTCAGCTCGCACGAGCGCGATCGCCTCTGGATCGAGCCGGCCCAGATCGCGCACATCGCTCGGTCCAAACGTCCGTCGCACGGCCACGGCCCGCGCACGCCGCTCCTCCAACGGCGCATCATCGAGAAATGCGTAGACATTGGCATTGATCAACTGATGGCTGAACGGCGACGGCTCGCGCGTGTCGCGTGCCAGCAGTTCGATTCGCCCCGCCTCGATGTCTTGCAGCACCTCCATCCAGGCGTCAAAGTCCATCACTTCATTCAAGCAGTCGTGAATCGACTGCCGCACCAGCGGATGATCCGGCGGCACGAGGTCGCCCACGCGATGCTCGAAGCACTGCGTTTGCGACGGAAACACGGCCGTTAGCAAATCATCGGCCCGAAACCGCTGCAAATGGGGCGGCACCTTCTTGCCCGCCCGCATTCTCAGCACCGCCAGTGCCCGCGTCACATTCCATCGCCAGCGAACCAGGAACATCGG
>CAZGMU010000130.1:0-2908 GCA_964526975.1 uncultured Planctomycetaceae bacterium | reverse complement strand
GCGCGATCGTCGTGTCGAGCAGCCCGAACATTTGCTCCAAGGGAAAACTCTGCTGCGGACCGATCGATAGCACAATGCCGTTGTCGTCGGCCACTGCCTGCAATTCGAAATCGAACGTGCGACAAAAGCACTTGCGCAGCGCGAGCCCCCAGGCGCGATTGATCCGAGCGCCGAACGGCGCGTGAATCACGAGTTGCATCCCGCCCGACTCGTCAAAGAACCGCTCGAACACCACTTTGCGCTGCGACGGGATGACGCCCATCGCCGCCGCTTGCGAGGCGACATAGTTGGCCGCTTGCGTCACCGCCCATTCATTGCAGCCCGTTTCGCGCTGCAGCCACGCAACTCCTCTCCCTTGTAGGGAGGGGCCGGGGGAGGGTTCGCCGACCTCCACCCCGCCACACACACGCCCAATCTCCTCACGTAAATCCGACAGCTCAGCCGACAACTCGGCCGTCCGGCCAGGCGCTTCGCCCAACCAGAAAGGCACCGTCGCCGGCGCGCCGTGCGCGTCGCGCACCGTCACCTCGCCGCCGCGCACATACACGATTTGCCAAGATGTATTGCCAAGCTGAAAGATGTTGCCGGTCTGGCTCTCGATCGCGAAATCTTCGTTGAGCGTGCCGACGAACGTCCGCTCGCCCTCGGTCACCACTCGGTAGTCGGCCATTTCCGGAATCGCCCCGCCGGATGTCAGGGCGGAAATCCGCGCGGAGCGGCGGGCTCGCAACCGCTGATGGATGCGATCGCGATGCAAGTAGGCGCCCGTCCGATTGCCCGGAGCAATTCCCTCGCTAAGCATCGCCACGACCTCATCGAAGTCGCTCCGAGAAAGGTCGCGATACGGCCAGGCTCGGCGGCACATCGCAAAGAGATCATCTTCCTCGTAATCGTCGCAGGCGACCGTTGCCACGATTTGCTGGGCCAGAATGTCGAGCGGCGCGATCGGCATTTGAATCCGATCGAGTCGACCGCGACGCACCGCTCGCACGAGCGCCAACGATTCCAGGAGCTCGTCGCGAGTGAGCGCGAATAGCCGTCCCTTGGGCACGCGTCCCAACGCATGGCCGGCCCGCCCTACCCGTTGCAAAAATGTCGCAATCGATCGCGGCGAACCGATCTGGCATACCAGGTCGATGTAGCCGATGTCGATGCCCAGTTCGAGCGAGGCAGTGGCAACGATCGCCTTCAGTTGCCCGTTTTTGAGTTGTTCCTCTGCCCGCAATCGGGTCTCGCGCGACAAGCTGCCGTGATGGCTTGCCACTTGCCCTTCACCAAGCTGCTCCCCCAAGTAATGCGTCACTCGCTCCGCCAACCGGCGCGTGTTGACGAACACCAACGTGCTGCGATGCTGGCGGATTAGCTCGCTAAGCCGCGCGTAAATCTCTTGCCACGTCTCGACCGAGCACACGGCCGATAACTCGCTCGGCGGCACTTCCACCGCAAGGTCCAACTCGCGCACGTGCCCGGTATCGATGATTTGGCAACGCGGCGCGCCGTCGCCTCCGACATGATCGGTTCCGACAAGAAATCTCGCGACTTCGTCGATCGGTTTTTGCGTTGCCGAAAGTCCAATACGAACAGGCCTCTCGCTGCACAATTCGTCGAGCCGTGCCAGCGAAAGGGACAGATGCGAGCCTCGTTTATCACGTGCCAATGCGTGAATTTCGTCGACAATGACCGTTCGCACATTGCGAAGCATTTCGCGAGCCTTGGAGCTCGTCAGTACCAGATAGAGCGACTCTGGCGTGGTCACCAGAATGTGAGGCGCTCTGCGAACCATCGCCTGGCGCTCGCTTTGGGGCGTATCGCCGGTTCGCACTGCCACGCGAATCGGCTGCGGGGCAAGCCCCGCCGCTAATGCTGTTGCGCGGATCTCCTCGAGCGGCACCTGCAGATTACGATGGATGTCGTTGCTGAGCGCCTTGAGCGGCGAAACGTAAACGACCTGCGTTTCATCCGGCAACGCATTCTCGACAGCCTGTCGAAACAGGCTATCGATCGACGCCAAAAACGCGGCTAGCGTTTTGCCTGAGCCGGTCGGCGCGGCCACCAGCGTGTGGTCGCGCCGAACGATCGCGGGCCAGCTTTGCTCTTGAGCTGCCGTTGGAGGGCCGAAGCGCTCAGCAAACCAGGCAGCAATGACAGGATGAAAAAGCGACGACGGCATCCTCGAATTATAGGCGCGAGGATGCCGTCGATCACCTGCTCCAAATTAACTCTTCAAGACTTCGGTTTTGCCTGGAATCGGAATGGGATAAAAACCATCCTGATCCGGCAGCACGGGCGGCGTGGCCGCAAAATCGTACGATGCGGGCGACAGGTCGATGCCCATCTTGAGGGCCTCGTCCCATTTCACAATCTTGCCCGAGTAGGTTGCCATCCGGCCGAGGATGGCCGTCATCGTCGACCGAGCGCCGTAGTCGCCTTCGTTGTAGGTGCGACCATCGCGGAGCGCGGCGAACAGATCGTGGTGCTCCTGGTGGTGATTATCCACCTTCTTGCCCTTCGAGCGCCACTTCGTGCCGTCGGTCAGCGTGATCTGGCCGCCGATCGCGCCGTCGTCGATATCGAGCGTGCCCTTGGTGCCGTGTGCATGCTCGCGACATTCACCGACGGTGCCGTCCTGATGACGGCACTGGCTGTACATCTTCGTGCCGTCGTCGTAGGTGTATTCGACGAAGTGGTGGTCGAAGATCTGACCATACTCCTTACCGGTCCGCACTTGCCGACCGCCCATTCCCTGAGCCTCGACCGGGTGCTTGTCGCCCCGCAGCCAGTTGCCAACGTCCAGATTGTGGATATGCTGCTCCACGATGTGGTCGCCGCACAGCCAGGGGAAGTAGTACCAGTTGTTTACCTGGTACTCCATTTCCGTCGGCTTGTGGCCATGGGTTGCGGCAAAATC
>CAZGMU010000129.1:5641-11390 GCA_964526975.1 uncultured Planctomycetaceae bacterium | reverse complement strand
CGACCTGATGCCGGCCGACATCCTGGGCACGAATATGATCGTCGAAGACCAATCGGGGCGGCGCGAATTTCAATTCCAGAGAGGACCGATCTTCACGCAGATTCTATTGGCAGATGAAATCAATCGCGCCACGCCGAAAACGCAATCGGCACTCCTCGAAGCGATGCAGGAGCGGTCGGTCAGCATCGCCGGAAAGGTGAATAAACTGCAAGAGCCATTCTTCGTCATGGCCACGCAAAACCCGATCGAACAGGAAGGCACCTATCCCCTCCCCGAGGCGCAGCTCGACCGGTTCTTCTTCAAGCTGGTCGTCGGTTACTCCAGTCGCGAAGAGCTGAATACAATTATCGAACGGACGACGAAAGGCGTGCATGTGGTGGCTGAGAAGGTGATGGATGGCGCGGAGATCATGCAGTGGCAGCAGTTGGTGCGCGAAGTCATCCTAGCGCCGCACGTACAGGACTACATTGCCCGGCTGACACTGGCAACGCATCCCGGCGGGCCATTTGCTCCGCCGATCACCAATCAATACTTGCGCTGGGGAAGCAGCCCACGCGGGGCACAGACACTCACACTGGCCGCGAAAGTACGGGCACTTTTAGGCGGGCGATACAACGTTAGCTTCGAAGATGTACGGCGGGTGTTCCTGCCGGCGATGCGGCATCGGGTGATTCTCAATTTCGAGGCCGAGGCGGAAGGGATTGATCCGGATAAGGTGCTCGCAGAAGTGCTCGACAAGGTGCCGGAAAAGGCGGAGGAGGCAAAGGCGACGCCGGCGGCGAAGGAATGAGACGGAAATGACGAATGACGAATGTCGAATGACAAATGGAGAGCGCGGTGAATCCACGCGAAAGGTTCGTTTTTGGCCGAAGATGCGGACGCCCGGAATGAATGCCGCCGAGTTTTTGCTCGGATTCTTTCCGGGGTGGCTCGCGTTGATTGCTGTCTGTGGTGCTCTGCTGCTGCCGGTGGTTCAGTCATGTCGCGAATCGGCCCGCCAACCGGCGGGGCAAGCCCCGCCGCTAAGTGATGGCGGCGGCGTGGAAGGAAATCGGTGACGGAGTCGCACTAAAAAAATGGGGTCGGCATCGTCGCTGACGCTAATGATCGCTGCCCCCTGCTCCCCCTATCCTACATCCTTTTTTCCATGTCAACGACCGAATCCATGCTGTTGCCGCCCGACCTCATGGCCCAACTTGAACGGCTGGAGCTAGTAACGCGCAAAGTATTTCGCGGACGCATGAAGGGCGAACGTCGCAGCAGACGTAAGGGTCAGAGTGTCGAGTTTGCCGATTTTCGGCAGTATGTTCCGGGCGATGATCTACGGTCGCTCGATTGGAATCTCTACGCACGACTCGACAAGCTGATCGTGAAATTGTTCCTCGAAGAAGAAGATCTTCACTTCTTCACACTCATCGACGCCAGCCTGTCGATGGATTTTGGGTCGCCGACCAAGTTGCAGTATGCCAAGCAGTTGGCCGCGGCGTTGGGGTTTGTCGGATTGATTCGCACGGATCGAGTGCGAATCGAAACGCTAGGACAAGGGCCACATCAGCAAGGCCCCGTGCTGCGAGGGCGGCGAAGCGTCTGGCGAATGCTGGATTATCTGGATGACATCCAAGCCGGAGAATCGACGTCGCTCACGCAAGGCGTGAAGAATTTCTGTATTCGCAACGTTGGCAAAGGGATCGTTGTCCTGATCTCGGATTTGATGGATAAGGACGGCTACGAAGCGGCACTACGGTACTTAGTGTCGCGACAGATGGATGTGTATGTGATCCAGGTGCTGAGCCAGGAAGAACTTGACCCAGAGGTAAAGGGAGACCTCAAGCTGGTGGACTGCGAAGATCAAGATGTCGCAGAAATCACGGTCAGCGCCCCTCTACTCGCCAAATATAAGTCGACGCTGAATGCGTTTGTCAGTGGAGCACAAGAGTTTTGCAACCGTCGGGGAATGAATTATTTACTGGCTAACAATCAGACGCCGGTAAAGGATTTGATTGGGAGCTATTTGCGCAGGCGAGGATTAGTACGGTGAAGCGATTGGCCTGAACGCGCTAAACTGCAAATGGTAAACAGTGCTGTGATTGATGTTTGATTTTTTTCGCAATACGTTGTCGCCCTGGCAATGGGGCCTCCTTGCGCTGGTACCGCCGGCGATTGTGGCGTTGTATTTCCTGAAGCTGAGACGCCAGCCGCTTGAGGTGCCAAGCACGTACTTGTGGAAACGGTCGATCGAAGACATGCACGTCAACAGCCTATGGCAGCGGTTGCGGCAGAACTTGCTGTTATTTTTGCAACTATTACTGATCGGACTGGCGATGCTGGCGCTCGTGCGGCCGGGGTGGGAAGGAACGAAGCTCGAAGGCGAGCGTTTTATCTTTCTAATCGACAACTCGGCCAGCATGTCGGCCACGGATGAAAAAAATGGCAAGAATCGGCTCGACGAAGCGAAGAAGGTCGTGGGAGGGATGATCGATCAGATGTCTTCGGGCATGACGGCGATGATCGTCAGCTTTGCCGATACGCCGCAAGTAGTGCAGCAGTTTACGGACAATCGCCGGCTGCTGCGCGAGCGGCTGGCGACGATCGAGCCGACGGTTCGCACGACCGACTTACAAGGGGCCCTGCAATTGGCGGATGGCTTGGCGAACCCGAATCGCGTGCAGCGCAGCGAGGCCGCACGAGAGAGCGATGCTACCGAAACGCAGCCGGCAAAGCTCTATATCGTGAGCGATGGCCGGTTTGCAGCAGTGAAGGATTTTTCACTCGGCTCGCTCGATCCGATTTATGTGCCAATCGGCTCGCTCAATGCGAAGAACCTGGCGATCACGGCATTTGCCGTGCAGCGGAGCGAGTCGAAGCCGGAGGAAAAGCAGGCCTTCGTGCAGGTGGCGAATTTTTCGCAAGCGAGCCGGAAGGCAACGGTCGAGATCGAACTGGATGGCACGCTCTTGGATGCGAAGGAGGTAGAAGTACCTGCGGGCGAAACGAGCGGTGCGGTGTTCCCCTTGGCCAACGCGCCGGCCGGCAAGCTGACGGCACATTTGAAGTTAGATGACAATACAACAGACAAACAAGACGCGTTGGCGCTGGACAATACAGGCTATGCGGCAATCAACGATGCGAAGCCAGGGCAGGTATTGGTCGTGACGCCAGGAAATGTGGCGTTCCGCGTTGCACTCGCGACACAACGGTCGGGGCGCCTTGCGAACATTCAGTTTCAAACGCCGGACGTGCTGACGAACGACCAGTACAAGCGCGATGCAGCATTGGGGACGTATGACCTGATCATTTACGATCAGTGTGCGCCAGCGACGATGCCGCGAGCGAACACGCTATTCATCGGCCGACTACCGCCGGGAAACGTTTGGCGCGAGGAAAACAAAGAAGCCGACGAGAGAGAAAAAGCGAGCGGCGACAAAGATGCCGCAGAAGACAAACCGGAGTTGGTGAAGGAACCCCAGATCATCGATTGGGATCGATCCCATCCGCTCCTGGCGAACGTCGAATTGGGGAACGTGGTTTTTGCCGACAGCATCGTGCTGCATCCGCCGCCCGGTGCAGTCGTGCTAATCGATTCGACCGCCGGCGCGATTGCCGCGATTGCGCCGCGTGACGCGTATCAGGACGCCGTGCTGGGCTTCGAGATAGTCGGGCACGACGCAACTGGGGCAACGCTGCCGAATACGAACTGGCCGCGGAAATTGAGCTTCCCGACATTTTGCCTGAATGTTTTAGAGTACTTGGGAAGTGGCACGCAGGACTCGCAACTGGCTTCGACGCGACCAGGGCGGCCATTAGAGTTGCGAGTGCCAGGAAATGTGGCGGAGCTAACCGTGGTCGACCCCGCTGGCAAGCAATTTGCAGTGCGACGAAGCGAGGGAGATGTGTTCCCATTCCGCGATACAGACCGACTGGGAGTTTATGAGGTGCGGAGTGGGGACCGGGTAATTGAACGGTTTGCGGTCAACCTGTTCGACCCACAAGAAAGCGACGTGGCCGTGCGATCCACCTCGGCAAGTAAAGGTACGACGGTTATGCCGGCGGATATTCGGATTGGGAACGTCGACGTGACCGCAACGGTTGGGCAAACTCCAACGCGTACCGAGCTTTGGAAGCTGTTTTTGGCCTGTGCCCTGTTCGTGCTGATTTTGGAATGGTATATCTACAATCGTCGGGTCTATCTCTGAGAGCGCCGAGAAAATATGGACACAAAGCAGAAACCACGCGGCATTAGAATCCTCAATCGGATCGTCGAAAACGACTTTATCCATCGCGTGTCAGCCGACGAGTACCGCGAAAAGGTAAAGGACGTTTACGGTGGAAAGCAGGGCGCGCTGCTATCGACGGCCAGCCACCTGTCGATGCACATGCCGCTAGGGCGGCGGCTGTTTCGCACGCGGAAGTTTGATCTACGCGGGATGAAGTCGATTTTGGATGTCGGCAGCGGCGCCGGGCAACTGGCCGGTCATCTGCTGGACTTCTCCGATCCCCAAGCGAGGATCACTTGCATCGACATCTCGCAACCAATGCTCTGCCGGGCGCGGCAGCGGCTCAAGAGCGAGCGGCCAGACTATGTCGTGGCGGATGTCACCTCCCTGCCCTTTGCGGATGAATCGTTCGATGGCATCACCTGCGGCTACGTGCTCGAACACGTGCCCGATCCGGCGCAGGGGCTGCGCGAGCTGTCGCGGGTATTGCAGCGCGGCGGGCGGATGCTGCTGCTCACGACGGAAGACAACTTCTCCGGTGCGTGGACGAGCCGGTTGTGGTATTGCCAAACGTACAACCGGCGTGAGCTGATGCAGTTATGCGAATCAATGCAACTGCGTTGGAAAAAGGAACTGTGGTTCACTCCGATCCACCGAGCGATCCGCGCGGGCGGGATCTGCGTCGAAATCGAGAAGGTTTGACCAATCCTTTGGCGCAAACCGTTAGCGTTTCAACCACATCGAGCTGCGCAAGTCGCGATTCGCTAACCAACACGCCCCCCTCGAAGCACGAAAAAAGATAATTTGCCCTAGTTGCGAGGCGGCACGAGAGTCAGCAGCGCAATCTCCGGCGGGCAGTTGTAGCGCAGTGGCGCCAAGGAGCCGGTGCCGCGGCTCACGTGCATCACCGTGTTGCCGGCGGTGAATGCGCCGGTCGTGTAGCGGATGCCATAGCGGCTGGGCGCGAAGATGGCGCCGAACAAAGGTAGCCGGACCTGCCCGCCATGCAGGTGGCCGGCGAGCATGAGATCGACGTCTTGATTTTGCGCCCAAGCAAACTCGTCGGGAGAATGAGCCAATAGTATTCGTAGCGGGCCGCCCGGCGCATTGCGGGGAGAGCAACTCTCGAAGTTGGAAGGAGGAGCATACCAAGGCAATTCGTTGCGGCCGACCACGACCGGCAGGCCCCGAATCGAAAGGTGGTGGCAATCGGCGATTACATGAGCCAGGCCGGCGGCGGTCAGCGCGGCATGCAACCGGCTGATGTCGACGCGCTTATCGTGATTTCCCAATACGTAGTACACGCCGCCGCTGGCTCGCAATCGACCAAGAGTAGCCGGAATCCAGTCGAGGCATGGTGCGCATTCGACGATGTCGCCCGTAATGGCGACGATGTCTGGCTCAAAAGCGTTGGCTTCCTCGACGATTCGCTCGAAGTACCGGCGGGCACGGAGGGCATTGTCATCGGCGCCAAGCGGTTCAGCCGCCGCATGCACATGACCGACGAGCAGAAGAAGCAGTTGCAGCGCGAGATG
>CAZGMU010000129.1:2577-5631 GCA_964526975.1 uncultured Planctomycetaceae bacterium | reverse complement strand
GCCAGACATATGGAGATCAGTCAGGTGAGCGATCCGTAGCGGTTCGGCGGTCGGCGGAAAACGGGGGACCGCGATCGTTTTTTGTTCTGTTTGCAGCTTGAGAACCTCGTTGCCTGGCAAGCTGCCGAGGAGCGCCGGAATGCCGGGCGAAAAGAGCGACGCAGGCGGCTCGGAAAATTGCACGGGCGATATTTCATGGCTCACGAGCGGACTACGGCGCTCCGGGTGGTTGGCCCAACGCCAGCGCTCGACGATGGCTACCACCAGCACGGCCGAACACAGCGTGAGATAAGTCCACGCGGCGCGCGAGCTGAAGCTGCTGAGCGGACCAGCCTCCGGCGGAACAAAGCCGGCCAGAATGGCCCCGATCAAAAACGGAAGGATGCCCAACAGGATGAAGCCCACGATGGTCACTAGATCAACCCACCGCCGGGGAATGGCGTAGGCGTGAACGCGATTGATAAACGCGACCCACAGCACAACATGGCCAACGGCGCCGGTGGCGAGAATCAGGCAAACGATTGGCGACATGGTGCTTATAGCCGGAGGCTACCCTCGGCTACTTTTCCTGCTTCTCGCCCACGACGAGTTGCTCAACGGCTTCCAACAACTGATCAAGCCGGAAAGGCTTGTAGAGCACGGCTTTGAGGCCAGCTTGCCGCGCTTTGACGATCGAGTGGCCTGGATCGTAACCAAAACCAGTCATCAGCGCCATGGGAACATGGTCCATCATCCCTTTGAGCTTCAGGAGAAGATCGAAGCCGGACATATCGGGAAGACGGATATCGGAGATAATAGCGTCGTAATGTTGATCGGCGGACAGGCTGCGGACCATGAATTGGGCTTCGCTGCCGTCGTGGGCCGTTTCCACAATGCAGCGGAAGCGCTCCAACAGAGCGTGGGCGGCGCTGCGCACGCTCTCGTCAGCATCGACGACAAGGACGCGGCGGCCGGCAAGAAGCGGCCGCGTCTCGATCCGCCCACCGGCCGGTTGGGCTTCGGCTGGCGCCATCGATTGGCCGACTTTCTGGATCACCTGCTTGATGTCGCGGGCATTGCGGAGAATTTGCTGAAGGCGCTCGACCACATCCGGCTGATGACCGATATAGCGCTCCATCACATTGACGGCGTCGTTGAGAATGTCGTCGACCGGAAGCGCGACGGCGCTGTGGATCGCCTCGACGCTCGCGGCGGCGGTGCTGGCCTTCTCTGCCGCCAGTAGCTCCAGGGTATTGAGAGCGATGGCCACGTCGCGGGCGAAAATTTCCAAGAATTGCAGGTCGCTTTCATTGAACGCGTGCGGCTCAGGGCTTTCCACATTCAACGTGCCGGTAACGCGGTCGTGCAACATAACGGGCACGGTAAGCGAGCTTCTCGCGCCGGCACAGCCTAGCAGGTACAGCGGGTCCTTGCTGGTGTCTTCACAAAGATAGCTCTTGCCAGTGGCCGCGACGAAGCCCGTGACTCCGTTGTCCACCGTATCTGCCCGCAGAGCGCGGTTGGCCGCTTCCTCGGTCATGCCGACGGCAAGCACCGGCAGGAGGGCCTTGGTGTTCGGATCGAGCATGCGGATTTCAACGACGTTGTATTGCAAAACATCCTGCGTGCAGTGCAGGATGTTGGCTTTCAGGAGCTCGATTCGCTCTTCGACCGTCATCTTCGAAACTTCGTCGGGCGTGAGGTCGGCGAGCTCGATTCCAGCCTGGTGAATGGCCGAGAGCTTTTGCTGCTGAAGCACCTCGGCGGTCACTTCGCGGATGGTGACCACCAGGTTTTGCGGAGCGGCCTCCCCATCAAGAACTGGCGCGGCGTGAACGCGCATGTAACGATTCTGAAAGCATCGCAACGTCGAGCTACTGGGGCGGCCGGTGACGAGCGCGGTGTGGAAGGGGCAGAAATCGGGACCAAGTATTTCGGGCGTCCCCATCACGTCGTAGAAATTAGAGCCAACGATATCATCGCGGTTGGTCCATTCGCGCAGTCGCCCATTGCCCCACAGAATAGTATTGTCGCCATCCAGCAAAACGACGCCGTCGGGCATGCCTTGCAGCACGCGCTCGTTCTGAACCAGTCGAGCCGCATTGACCACTTCGGCGAAATGATCGGCGTCGGCATATATGCCGATGTAATCACCCGAACCAAGAAGCGTTAGCGCGCGAATCGGCGAGGTTTCGATGACTTCGATGTCCTCGCCAAACCGCTTACGCAAGCTGACCTGCGAGTCGTGAGTGCCGCCTAGACAAAGAACCTTGGGAGTTTGGCAGGCTCCTGGCGAGGAGGCGGATTGCTGATGAGAATCAGTTGGTTCGTACACGACCCGAGCTTTCCATCGGGCAGCCGGCGAGTTCGGTCGGGCCGCCCAATCTACTAGCGGACATTTCTCAAGGCGCCCCACCGTCCTGGTCGGCATCCTCGGAACTCTTCGAAATTATAGGTGTCCGGCGAAATTCCAACAACCGGCACTGGGCAAGGTGTGATGAATCGGTCCACTTTTCCGAATCGGTTCGGTTGGCCAGCACTATTTATCAGTAGCGAAGAATTGACTTTTCTACCGAATAAAAGGGCCGATACACGCCCAAATAGGACAGATATCTCCCATTACCCCCAAGAAATCAAACCAATGACATGCCACAAGACAAATCCATCAGCAGAGAACGGCCATCCAATCGCTTGCGGCTTAGCGCGATTTTCGGCCAAAGCCAACCTGGGCGCGCCCCCCGAAATTCCCGCCATCGCGACACGCAAAATTGCCCAACCAATCGCCTCAACCGTCACATCCATTAAAACACCACCCCTGTTTTTGGTCGAACCGGACCGTGTTTCAGAGACGCAGACTCCCGAACCAGGGTCGGTTGCGACCTAGAGTTAGATAGCGAAAATCTGTTCGCACCATGCTCCCAGGTCCGCGCCGAAGAGGTACTCCCAATGTTCTTGGAAACAAAGCGGTCGGCTATCAGCAGGCCACGCGGCTGCCATCGTTCGCGGGTCGGGCTCACGCTCTTAGAGCTTGTCGCCTGCACGACTGCCGTGATTGGCGGGGCATGGTTAGGGGCG
>CAZGMU010000129.1:2236-2567 GCA_964526975.1 uncultured Planctomycetaceae bacterium | reverse complement strand
ATTTGGGAGTCGACATGCGGCACGTGGCATTTGCGGCCCTCTCTCAGTCGAAGCTGCTCGACAAAGTGCCCGCCCAGTATCGCCCGGCTGATCCAAACCAAAAATCGCTGACACACGAACAGCTTCTCACCACGCTGCACGAAGAGTTCGGGGCGTTGAAAAATCAGATCTCCTCGCTGCACGGCAGCAACACCACGACGCCGGCAGATGATGGGACCGAAAGTGAAAGGCCGGCGACGTCCGACGTAGCCCCCACGACCACAGAAAAGACGCTGACCTACTGGCAACGCCTCCTCGAAATCGCCAGCAGCGAGAAACAGTTGCAAGCCGA
>CAZGMU010000129.1:874-2226 GCA_964526975.1 uncultured Planctomycetaceae bacterium | reverse complement strand
CAGCCTTTAACTCAGGGAACGCGGCCAAGGTGTTTGCGGTCAAAGGACGCATTAGCCGCTTCTCCGCCAAAGCGATCGAGGCCGCGCCTAAGCAAGGCGTCGATGAAGCAGTCGTCCGCTTTGGCCGAGAGCTAGGGCAATGGTACGACCGGGCGGATGAACTCTATCAGCAGGCAGTTCGCATTTGGGAAACGCCAATGGGTCAGCAAGCGCGGACTCAATCGAATCAAGAGTGGAAACGGTCGGACAACCAGCACCTGAGCGAAGGCCGACTGCTCCTCGAAAAGGCGGCGGCCGTCCGGGCGTCGATGAGCCGAGTTTACGGAGTCGAATTTCCGGCCTTCGACACCCCGTCGAAGCCGGTTGCGAGTATCGAATCTACCGGCAAATCGGGTTAAATGGCCCGAGCTGGTTGCAATGGGTCACTATGTCGCCGTGAGACGACGTTTGTTTGATTTCTGGGATGTGCGGGGTTACCATAAATGCTTTGCGGCCGGGACTAAAATTGGCCTTAAAAGCTAACAACTATTGAGGGAGAGTCGGAGATGCGAAGGTCGATTCGAACACTATTCGTCTGCATGCTTGTCGCGCTGATCGTGTATCAGCCAGCGCTCGCTTGCCGCTCCTGCGGCAGCCGGGGCGGTCGGCAACCTGCACCCGTTTATTACAACTATGGTCCGGTCGTATACAGCGGCGGCTGCGGAAGCTGCGGCGGTTGTGGCGTCGCCACCGTAGTCTACGAATCAAGCTGCGGTGGTTGCGGCACGGTCGAGACTAGCTCGACAAGTGGTTGCAGCTCCTGCGGCGGCGAAGCCGTCACCGCGGAGAAAGCCCCCGAAGCCCCGACCGAAGCGGCGGAAGCAACATCGCCGACGCCAGCCCCGGCAGCAGTAGCTCCGCCAGCTCCAACGCCGGTCGAGCCACCGGTTACTCCTCCCCCGGCCCAGCCACCAGTGCAACCTATTGAAACGCCACCGGCCCCTGCACTGCCCGAGACACCGCCCGCAGTCGAGCCGCCTCCGGCAGCTACTCCACCGGCAACGCCCCCTGCGGCCACGCCGACGGAATCGTTGTTCGGCCCTGCACCAACCACGCCTCCGGCCGAGACGCCACCAGCAGCCACGCCGCCGGCCGAGACGTCTCCAGTTGAACCACCTCCGGCCGCAACTCCGCCTGCCGCCGCGCCAGCTACTCCGCCGGCCGCAACGCCTCCGGCGGAAAAGGCCGCGGATGATCTGTTTGGTCCAGCGCCAGAGAAACCAGCGGAGACTCCACCTCCGGCCACGCCGCCAGCAGCTACTCCGCCGGCCGCAACACCTCCAGCCGCCTCGCCTAGCGACGATCTGTTTGGC
>CAZGMU010000129.1:0-864 GCA_964526975.1 uncultured Planctomycetaceae bacterium | reverse complement strand
GCCCGGCCCCGACGAACGAAGAGCCGAAGCCAACCACCACGCAGAAGCCAGTCGAAGAACCCAAACCGGCCGATCCACCTGCTGCCGCCCCCGCGGAGGACAAAAGCAAGCCGGCTGAAGGCGAGAAAAAGGAAGAAGAAAAGGACCCGCTGTTCGGTTCACTGCAAAATGAAGCCGGCGGCCTGGCAAGCAACGAAATGCGCCTGTGGACTGACAACACCGGTACCTTCACCTGCCGCGCCCGTCTGGTTCGCTTCCAAGATGGCCAAGTGCGGTTATTGAAAGAGAACGGCCGTACGGCGACCGTGCCGCTGGCTCGCCTCAGCACGGGCGATCTGGAATTCGTCAACCGACAGGCAAATGCCCAGCAATCCGAACTTGGCAAAACAGCCCAGTCGTCAATGCGACTGCCGTCGCTAGCGAACTGATTGCCACCGGGCATATCAAACTTGTAACTAACAGCCGCCTTCCTTGCCACCTTGGCAAGGAAGGCGGCTTTTTTGCGCGCAGCAATCCAAGCACCCCCCAAAAGTTAGCGTCGGCCACCAGGCCGAATCCCCACCCAACACGCCCCCTGCAAGCCCCCCCCACGCGCCTTCCATCCACCTCCATCCACACTTCCCAGCAACAAATCACTTTCTCCCGCACCCACAACAAATAACCGAGCCACACGTCTTTCCCCAGAAATTCACGCCAGCCACAAGATAAACCCGTTACCAAAAAACCGTCATCCAATCGCTTGCGGCTTAGCGCGATTTTCCAGACAAAGCCCCCCCACGCGCTCCGAGTTCCAGCAAACACGCCTCACCGCCCACTAACAATCACCAACGAACCAGACGCCGCCAGGGGGTGTCTGTTGGCGAG
>CAZGMU010000128.1:9136-11426 GCA_964526975.1 uncultured Planctomycetaceae bacterium | reverse complement strand
ATGTTGATCCGCCAGATGTCGTGAAAACGCTTGTCCCGATCGTTGAGGCCGACGAGCACTTCCTCCGGAAACTTGCGGCTCGTCTCTTGCAATTCTGCCCGCACACCATCGATCGGCGTAAGGTCCTTCGTCTCTCCTGTGACGACGTTGGTCGCATAGAGATGGAAGTTCTCGTCGCCGTTCTTGTCTTGGATATACAGGATGTGTTGGTTATCGAACGCCCAGTTGTGGCTGGGGATGGGCCGGACTTTTTCCTGGGTCACCGCCTTGGCCTTGGTCAGGTCGTCCACCGGCGCTACCCAGATATTGAGCACCCCATTGACCGGCGCTTGAAAACTAATCCACTTGCCATCGTGGCTCAATCGGGCCTGGGCTCGCTTCGGGTTGCCGAACAGGACGTCGCGAGGGATCAGCGGGGCCTTTATCTTGTCCGCTTGATGGCCAGGCTTGCTGGCCCCCGAGTCAGGCTCTTTGCCCAATGCAGTCTGGAAAATGCCAGCAGTAGAAACTGCTAATACGAAGAGCGGCAGGGTTAGCTTAAAGCAGCTAATCAATGCGAATTTAGGCATGAAACCTCCAGGGCGTTAGCCCTCGGCCACGAAGCTAAGTGACCAGCAACCTTGTTGAATCGACGATCTTCCTAGCCGGACTGCCACGCGGTCCGGGCAACGCAGGCCACCGAATTCAAAGTCATCGATCACGAAGACCACATTCAAAGCGTTGAATTCCGGTAGGTGGCGAGTATATCAGGGCGGCCGGAAGGGCGCAAGAACGCTGAGACCAGCCACGATTCGGCGTTCGAATCGGCCTGCAAATCTGCCTGTCAGTACGCCGGTTGCGCGTTTCCGGTTCAGGCAAACCGACGCTCGGTCAGCCTCCGCCAGGCCCCTGCCAGAGGGCCGCAATTTGCTTGCGGGTGCTGTTTTTGCCGACTAGACTGAAGAATCTTGGCGTTGCGATTTTTCCGAATTTGACGGGACAGAGACAATATGTTTAGGCGGCATCCAAATCGTCGTTCGCGGGTGAAGTCCTCCTTGCCTCATCAGAGCAAAGGGCGCAACGGTCGTTTGTTTTCGCGCCAACGGTTTTCGGTCGAGCGCCTGGAAGACCGCTTCATGTTCTCGACCGCGCCTTGGGTTTTGCAGGGGCCTGCGCCTGCGCTCGACTCGCCGGGAGTCGTCGTCCCGCCGAACAATCCGGTTTCCGGCGCCATCCAAGCCGCGGTCGCGCATCCGACCAATCCAAACATAATGTACGTCGCCGCTGTCAACGGTGGCGTGTGGAGGACTACCGACGCAACGGCCGCCTCACCCGATTGGACGCCGCTGACCGACTCGCTGCCCAGCCAATCGATTGCGTCGTTGTCGTTGGACCCCACCGACACCACGTATCGAA
This sequence comes from uncultured Planctomycetaceae bacterium, assembly GCA_964526975.1. Lineage (GTDB taxonomy): Bacteria > Planctomycetota > Planctomycetia > Pirellulales > Lacipirellulaceae > JABDGM01. The sequence continues at coordinate 10,031 of CAZGMU010000128.1, read as the reverse complement.
CCCTCGTGGCGGGCACGGGGCGCAATAGTAATCTAGGCCAAGGCGACGATGAAGTCGGTCTGTATTACACAACCAACGGTGGCTCCGATTGGTTCCAGTTCAATCAACCGATCTTGCAAGACAAGGCGTTTTCCGGCGTGGCCGCTCGCGGCAATGTGATTCTGGCCGGCGCGTACGGCTACGACCAGATCGTCGTTGATGACGAAGTCATCACCGTCCCCTCCGGTGGCCTCTACCGCAGCGTGGATCGCGGCGCCAACTGGGCTTCGATTTCCGGCGGCAATGGACTCGCGGCAGGCAACATTCTCGATCTGGTCGGAGACCCCACCAACAGCAACCGGTTTTATGCGGCTGTCGAAGGCGTGGGGATTTTCCGCAGCGAGAATGCCGGCGCGACATGGACCGACGTCACTGCCGGAATCACCGGCGCCAACACCTCGCTCAACCTGCGAATCGCAGCTAACGGCGACATCGTCTATGTCGGCGCCATCGACGGCAGCACCGGTACATTCAGTGGCATATTCCGCTCGCCCGACAAAGGGGCCAGTTGGGAAAAAATGGCGGACGTACCGCTGCTCAATCCGGATGGCGAGCGTCTCATATACTTTTCGCTCGCAGCCGATCCGACCAATCCGAATGTGGTTTATGTCGGAGGGGGGCACATCGCCGACTCTCCTTATACGGCCACGATCTGGCGCGGCGACGCCTCGCTCCCCCTCGGAAGCCAGTTCACTTCGATCGTCGATGCGGGCGGCGACGACACCTCCCCACATGCTGGATCACGCTACTTGGGCTTCGACGCCAACGGCAATCTCATTGAAGGTGACGCCGGCGGCATTTATCGCCGAACGAATCCCAGTGGCAGCGGTTCCTGGGGCTCTGTTATTGGCGACTT
>CAZGMU010000128.1:0-9126 GCA_964526975.1 uncultured Planctomycetaceae bacterium | reverse complement strand
GTTTCACATACCGCCCTGGCTGGGACACAGGACAACGGCAACATCCAACAGACTGCGCCCGCGGACACGTCGACTTGGAATGTGATCAGCAGCGGCAATGGCGGCGATGTAGCCATCGACAACACCACTTTGGCCGCGAGTAACCAGGCAATCCGCTATACAAGCGGCGAGTATCTTGGCGACTTCCGGCGAGAAGTGATCGACGCCAACAATAACATCGTAAGCACGACAGACCTCGACGTCAGCATTGTCGAGATTCCGCAATCCATTACACCGATCGTGCTCAATGCAGTTGATCCGCATCGGCTGTTGTTGGGTGGCTACTTGAACTTGTACGAGTCCACCAACCAGGGCGACTCGTTCACGGATCTTGGCGCTCCCGACGAAGATGCATTCTTCGGCGGCGTAGGTCCGATCGTGTATGGCGGCTACCGCAACGGCATCGCGAACCCCGATTTGATTTATGTCGCTGTGGGCGACACTGTTTACAAACGCACTATTGCCGGCGGCGCTTTCGTCGCCACCAGCCGCCTTTCTCAGTTCTTTTCCGGATTGCAGATCAAGGATATCGTCGTCGACCCGAACGACTGGCAGACCGTCTTCGTAACGGACGGCAACAAGATCTACAAATCGCGCGATGCCGGCGCGAAGTGGACCGATGTCACCGGAAATCTGGGGGCGATTCTTACCGGAAATCTGACGTCGACCTTTACCGGAAATTTGACGAGGCTCGGCCTGGAGAGTTTGCAAACCCTCGCATTCGTGCATGGCGATTTGAATAATGCCCTCGTCGTGGGCACCCGCTCGGGCGTGTTCAAATCGAACGTCTCGGAGATCGGCAACTGGGAGGTTGTCGGCACCGGGCTTCCCGATGTGCTCGTGTATGAACTGGAATACAACGCGCACGACGACGTGCTCGTCGCCGGCACGTTGGGCCGCAGTGTTTGGACTTTCTCCAATGCAAGCGACGAGCTCAATCCTGACCCGCCCGAGGACGTATTCAAGTTGCACAGCCTTCCCGGCGCGACCAAGAAAATCTATCTCGACTTCACGGGCCATGTTACGACCGGGACGTCTTGGAATACCGAACACAACCAGCCTGCCATTTTCACTCCACCACTCGATCTCGACGGTGACGTCCTCACTTACGACGGCGAGCGGAATACCATTAAGAATGTCTGGGATCAGGTTGCCGAGCTTTTCCGGCCGTTCAATGTCGATGTGACCACCGAAGATCCCGGCGTCGCGGGAATCATCAACTCGGGCGAGGACGACACGGAGTGGGGCGTCCGGATTCTCATCGGCGGCAGTGTGTATGACTGGTACCAGGCCGATATCGGTATCAGACCAGTTATCAGCTCGACGCATAAGACTTCGTTCGGTGCGGACCAAGACATCCCCGCCTTCGTGTTTGCTACGAATTTTGCTGAGTATGCTCAGTACCAGGATTTTTTCGACTTAACCCGCGAAATCGCCCTCTCGGTCGCTCACGAAGCGGGAGGAACGTTAGGTCTGCAAAATGACGGCCAATACGCGTCCTACATTAATCTGACCCCCACTCCAGATGCAGACCCTGAATTTGTCACCGTGCACTATGCCAATAACTTTGGCGGCTTCGGTCGGACGGATGATGTGGATCCCTCTTTATTCGAATATGACCCCGATGGCGAGGATGGTCCGGAGGAGCCTCGTAGCCTTTACCCCGAAGGCTATGTCGGGAACAAATACTGGTCGCCATACACTTCGTGGGGACCAATCATGAGCGCTGGCGGCAACACGCTCTTGCAGTGGAGCAAGGGCGAGTATTTTAACGCCGACAACGTCGAGGATGATTTGTCCATCATCACTACCAGGCCTCAGAACGGCTTCGGTTACCGCGAGGACGACCACGCCGACACGATCGATGCTGCCGATCCGCTCCAGGTCGATCCAGAGGCGACCAGTGGTGACACCGTTGTGCTCAAGGGCGACGGCATCATTGGAGAACATCCTTCCGAAGGCGTTTCCGACGTCGACAGTTTTTCGTTCACCGTGGATGGACTGGGCGAGGCGATCAGTCTCGATATCGATCCATACATCAACGGGGCGGCTCTGGACATCCTTGCCAGGATCTACAGTTCTGACGGCACACTGATTGCCACCAGCAATCCGTTGACGGAGCTTAAGGCCGGTAGTTCTTCGTTCTTCAGCACCTACTACAGTTACTCGAACGCCGGAACTCGCATTGACGACGGAGGATGGAGAGTCCAACTGACCACTCCGCCCGTCACTGACCCTGCTACCGGAGATGTCTCTGGCGTCGTTTCATTAAATCCAGCTCCGTTCGGCTTATGGACGTATGTGAGCCAGCTGATCTTGCAGCCGGGAACCTACTACGTGACGGTCGAGGGGACCGGCAAGGCCGTAACCTATCTCGATGCGACGGACGAGGACTGGCTCGTGGCCCAGGCGGATCCGGATGTCCAACTACTTCCTATACCGCCTTCCGAGGAATCCCCGGGCTCGTTGTTACCGGACAGCAGTATCCATGACGGGCCGATTTATCGCTACGTCTTCAATACTTCCAAACCCACGGAAGAAATCGGCTACTACAAGCTCAAGAAGGTGGTCGATACCGAAGCGGATCCAGACGCCGATCCTCCTGTTGAAGAGGAAGCGCACCTGGAGCGAGACACTGACAAGAAAGTCTACGTCCTCCTCCCGGAGGATAACTCCGACTACGGTTATTCCAATTACGGCAGCCTCGGCTCCTTCAACATCACTGCTACCAAGACGAAGGGACTAGTCATCGGCGTGGATTTTGACGTCGAGGGCGGAGCCAAACCGCTGAATTGGAACTCCTATACCAGCGATGGCACGAGCTCTGTGCTCACCGATCTGGTCAGCGAAGCGGGCGCGAGTGTCCCCTACACACTTTCCGTCAGTTCTAGCACGGGAACCGTTCCATCTGCGACTTCCAGCACCATTGATCCTGCGGCAGTGCCTAAGCATCCGATTCGACTCGACGACTTGGGCGGCTACCTCTCGGCCGACGACACCACAACCACTACGTTCGTCTGGGGCGGCCTCGAAGCCTGGAGCTACCACACGGTCTACGTTTTTGGCCACTCGAGTGTCGAGGCTCGTAATCACATCGTGGTTACCGGCGGAAATCTTAACGGCTCGATCGATACGTTCACGTTCGATCAAATAATCACGCCGGATGGTCTCGTCGTCAACGAGGGGGCCTTAGCCGGCCAACTGCCCACCAACGACCTCAGTACATTTGCCATCCGCGTCCTCTCAGACGCCAACGGCGAGATCAAAATCGACGTAACGAGCCCAGAGGGATTCACTTCAGCAATCGCTGGCCTCGCGATCGCTCCCACGCGACCGATCGGCCCTCCGCAAAATGGCTCGATTGCCGGCCAGAAATGGAACGATGTCAACGGCAATAAGCAGAAAGACTCCGGCGAACAGGGCCTCGGAGGTTGGACCATCTACCTCGACCAGAACAACAACGGAATTTTGGATTCCATTACCACCGACGAGATCCCCGGCGAGACCGCCACTCTGACTTCCTCGCAGGCCCAGGCGATTCCGGACAACAACAACTCCGGCATCAAGAGCATGGTGGAGTTTACCGGCGGCGGAACGATCAAAGATATTAGCGTTACGGTCGATATCTCGCACACGTATGTGTCCGATTTGCAGCTCACGTTGATCAGCCCAACGGGGCTGCGGATCCCTTTGGCTAATCGCCTCGGTGACGACGGCGACAACTATACCAACACCGTCTTCAGAGACAGCGCGGCAACGTCGATCCTGAACGCCAACGCGCCCTTCACGGGCACCTTTCGTCCCCAGGTATCGCTTCTCAATGGCGATAGTGGCCAGAATATCTTGGGGCTTCTCGGCACCAATGCGCAGGGCGCCTGGCAGCTTGAGGTGAAAGACCTCGGGTTGAGTGACACGGGCGTGCTCAACAACTGGTCCTTAACCATCGAGACCGCGGCCATACCTGGCACCACCACATTCACCGAGCCCTATCGCGTTACCGATGCCAGTGGCAATTATATGTTCGCTGACTTGGAGCCCGGTTTATACTACGTCCGAGAGTATATCCAGCCGCAGCAAGCGATCGATGGCTGGCGGCAAACCTGGGCGCCCACGCCGATCACCGTCACCTCCGGCGCGAATCTCGCCGGTCATGATTTCGGCAATTGGATTCCGGATGTCTTGTCCGGATCGATCCAAGGACGGAAGTTTTACGATGGAAATCAAAACGGCGTCCAAGATCCCGGCGAAGCGGGCATGGCCGGGTGGATCGTCTACCTCGATGCCAATGGCAATGGCATTCGTGATGTGTCCTCCTCGGCCACGGTCGTTTCCTCGACGAACGTACCAATCAATATTCTCGATCGCAAGACGATTCAGTCGCAGATTACGGTCGGCAACCTGGGCAGCGTGTTTGATGTCGAAGTGGCGCTCGACATCACCCACAGCTTTGTCGGCGACCTCGACGTTTACTTGACCAGTCCCTCGGGACGGCAGGTCAAGTTGTTCGCCGGAGTCGGCGGACAATACAACGATTTCCACAACCTCACGCTGTCTGACGATGCCACCCGATCGATCAGTGATATTAATTTCAACGACGTGCCCTATACCGGCACCTGGAGACCAGAGCAGCCGTTGAGCTTTCTCAATGGAGAAGATGCGGCCGGTATCTGGACGCTCTCGATCTCAGACACGACGGACGGTGACCAGGAACGCTGGATAGTTGGGCCTTGAGCTTCAATTCCGGCGAGTCCTTCCGGATTACCGACTCCGAGGGCAATTACGAATTCGACAATGTCGCCGCCGGCACTTATATCATTCGCGAGGAAGCGAAGCCGGGCTGGAACCAAACGGTTCCCGCTGTCGCCACGATCCCCGGAGCGGTTTGGAGCGACTCGCAATGGGCCGTGACAGTCAACGCGATCGAGGTATTCAATGTCGAAAACGTGAATTTCAGCGCCTCGTCCGCCGTCGGCTTGGCGGGAGACTACGATCGAAGCGGCATCGTCGATTCCGGTGACTACATTGTCTGGCGTCGCCAGAGTGGATCGAGCGTTCCCAATTCCACCGGCGCCGATGGCAATGGCGATGGCCTGGTCGATCAGGCCGACTTCGATATCTGGCGGCAGCACTACGGCCAAACTCTTTTTGGCAACGGGGCGGGGAGTGGATTAGCCAATGTTTCCTCGGGTGCGACGACGCAAACCGTTCAAGCGGGCGAGCCGGCATCGCCTGCCGCCGGTTTGGCTGCAATGCCCGAGTCCACAGAGCAACTGTCGCTGGTAGCGCAACCGGTAACGGTCGCCAATGCTTCGGTCCCAATTGTTCCGGCAGCCTCGCCAGTGGCAGTAAGGCAGCTATACGCAGTGGCTGGCATTACCACATCCACCTCTCCGGAGCGCGGCACGGTCGTAGGGAAACAATCGCTCGGATCCTCGTCTCATAACGATCTAGGGTTGCTTGCCTGGCTGGCTTCGTCTTCGGGCTCCCAGTCGCAGGCCGCTTCCACGTCTTCGGCAGACGAGGATTTCTCGACTGATTTTGCAAACGACGACTCCGACTCGCTGGATGCCGCCTTCGAGTTGCTTGAGGGTAACGCTTTGGTTTCGGCCGCGATATAATCGGCCGGCATGGGTGAAGAAGTCGCCACGCCGCCCGCAAGAAGCGAGGCAACGACCGCCACAAATAGGAGGGGCCTTTCCCTCTCCACAGAAAACGGTGCGCAGCTCGCGCGCCGCTACCAGCCCTTGGTCGCCCCAGCGTTTGCCGTGGCGGCGGGACTGGTGTGGAGCCGTTATGGTGCGCGCCTCGTTTTGAGTCCTGCATCCGCCGAGGCGCCTGGTAGTGGCTGGTTTCTCGTTTGGATAGGTTTGTGTGTCGCGTTTCTTGGGGCGTGGCTCGTTGCCTGGCGGCGTCAGCACGATGCGCTGGCAGCCCGGGTCTTGCTGGCAGCAGTCGTTGGGGCCGGCGCTGCTTATCACGAGTTGCGATGGTTTCTCCACGAGGCAGACGAGCTTGGCCGATACGCGGCGTTCGAACCCGCGCCGGCTTGTGTCGAGGCCATCGCGATCGGCGCGCCGGAGCGCGTTACCGCCCCTCCACCCACGCCCTTGCGAGCCATCCCGGCTGGCGAGCGAAGTCGCTTGACGATCTCGCTCACCAAAATTCGCGACGGCGCTCAGTGGCGTGCCGCGAGCGGCGTTTGCCAACTGTCGGTCGAAGGTCACCTGCTCGGCGTTCATCAAGGGGATCGCTTGCGGGTCCTGGGCCAGTTGGCTCGTGTTTCGCCGCGGCAAAACCCAGGCGAGTTCGATTTCGCGGCTCACGCCCGAGCCGAGAGCCAATTGGCTCGCATCCGCAGCAAGCGCCCCGAGTCGATCACCGTCGTGGAGCAGGGGAGTTGGTGGAATGTTGGGCACTGGCTGGATGTAGCCCAGTCGCGCGCGAAAGAACGGGTTCGATCACTGATCGGTCCTCGCCACGCCGGTCTGGCTGCGGCGATTCTGCTGGGGGCTCGTGAAGGCTTGCCTTTCGAGGCGACCGAGTCGTATCTCACGACTGGCACCGTGCATATCCTGGTTGTTTCCGGAATGAACGTCGCGATTCTGGCTAGCGGCATGCTCGGAATGATGCGGTTGGGCTGGCTGCCACGGCGGCTGAGCCTCGGCCTGATCGCGGCCATCGTCGTCGCGTACGCCTTGCTGGCCGGCGCGGACCCGCCCGTGGTTCGCGCGGCCGTGTTCGGCGTATTGGTATGCATTGCGGCGTGGTCTGGCAGGCGTGGCATAGCGTTCAACTCCATCTTCGCCGCGGCTCTCTTCGTGATCGCGCTCAATCCCAACGACATGTTCCGCGCCGGTCCGCAGTTGAGCTTCCTGGCCGTCGGCGTGTTGATCTGGCTGAGCACATGGGTGGAGAAGCGCGATGCAAATGTCGATCGCCTCGATGAAATGATCGCCGCCTCCAAGCCGTGGCACGTGCGGTTCGCCAAACGGATAGGGAGATGGATCTGGCTCTACTGGCTGGTGTTGTCGACCGTGTTGTGGCTCGCCACATTGCCGTTGGTGCTTCACCAGTTTCATGTGGCGTCGCCGGTCGCGATTCTGATTCATCCGGCCATAGGGATCATTATGTTCGTCGCAATGTGGAGCGGCTTTTGCATGCTGGCCGTCGGTTGGATCGCCTCGCCGTTTGCCGCGGCTTTTGCGGCAATCTGCAACGTCGCCCTCGATTGCTTGGAACGCGTGGTGCAATTTGCAGAGACCCTGCCGGGCGGCCATGTTTGGTTGCCGGGGCCGGCCTGGTGGTGGGTGATTGGCTTCTACCTTGGCCTGATCATGGCGATGATCTGGGGACGCAAGATCATGCCTCGACGCTGGCAACTGGCCGGATTGGCGGCTTGGATTCTCGTTGGGCTCATGCCGTTCATGATGAATCGTTGGAGTCGCGTTGGACTGGATTGCACGGTCGTGGCAGTGGGCCACGGGGAGTGTGTTCTGGTGCAATCGCCTAGCGGTGAAACGCTGCTCTACGACGCCGGCGGCATCGGCTCGCCCGAGTATGCAACGCAATCGATCGCCTCCGTCCTTTGGGATCGAGGCCTTACGCGTCTCGATGGCATCGTCATTTCGCATGCGGACGTGGATCACTACAACGCGATACCAGGTTTACTCGAGCGATTCGGTGTGAGCGCGATCTATGTGTCTCCAGTAATGTTTCACGCGGAGGCGCGTGCAAACGACGCTGGGCCAACTGTGTTATTGGAAGCGATTCATCGAGCGGGCGTTCCTCTTCGTGAAGTCTGGTCAGGCGACGTGTTGCGGATGGGGTCGGACGTGGCAGTGCAGGTGTTGCATCCGACGCGCAAAGGAGTCGTCGGCACGGACAACGCCAATAGCGTGACGCTCGGAATCGAATACGCCGGGCGCCGCATCTTATTGCCCGGTGATCTGGAATCACCAGGCATCGAAGATGTGATGGCCGAGGCGCCGTACGATTGCGACTTGTTGCTCGCGCCCCATCACGGCAGCCGTCGCAGCGATCCGCCCGGCTTCGCCTCGTGGAGCACGCCCGAGTACGTCGTGCTGAGTGGCGGCGGAGGCGAGCAGGCCACCCCCGTGATTCATGCCTATGAAGACGCCGGCGCACAGGTCTTCGTGACAGACGAAGTAGGGGCCGTGCGCCTCGAAGTCGCGCCAGATTCGGCCATGCGGCTGACCACGTTTCAATCCCCCAAAATCATGCTCGCCCAGCCGCCGAAGCCCCAGGCTGCTGAATCCCCAGAAACTATTGGCAATTTGTAACACTTTTGAGCGAAAGACTATACGGCGACGTTGTTTTTAGGGTTTTGGGCCGCCCGCCATACCCACCTTTGGGATAGCCAGCCAACTGCCCGACGCTTATGATTACGTGCGCAACATTATTGATACCGTCTATCAATATGTCTCCCTTCGGCAAGTGCCTTTCGCTTGCACCTCCCTCCGTTTGGAATAAGAGATGAACGACCAAGAGTCGATTGGCTTGTTGTCGCCGGCACCAAGCGATAGTAACGGACAGGATTTTTCCCCGCTCGCGCCGACAGAGTACGACGCGCTCTACGATATGCCAACGAGCTCAGCAACCGACGACTCGCAACCAGGCGCTGGCGCGGCCGAGCTGTTCATTCGCGGCGTCGATTGGCCGGTCGTGGTTTGGATCGGCTTGGTCCATGTCATGGCCCTGTTCGCGCCGTTCTTCTTCACTTGGCAAGGCGTCATTGCTTGCGCGGCGTTGATTTTCCTCACCGGCTCCGGCGGCGTCTGCATGGGTTATCACCGCTTGCTTACGCACGGCAGCTTCAAAACCTATCGCCCCGTCCGCTGGTTGTTCGCGTTCCTCGGTGGTCTCTCGGGCGAAGGCTCGGCGCTCACCTGGGTCGCCAACCATCGCAAGCACCACAAGTTCAGCGACAAAGAAGGCGACCCCCACTCGCCGCGCGACGGCGCCTGGTGGGCCCACATGCTCTGGTTCATGCCCAACTTCGGCCGCCGCTGGCACAAGGATCTCGTCGCCAAGTACGCGCCCGATATTCTCAAAGACAAAATGATGGTC
>CAZGMU010000127.1:4860-11441 GCA_964526975.1 uncultured Planctomycetaceae bacterium | reverse complement strand
GGAAGATGCGGGTCGGCGGCGGTATGTGTTCTTTCTGCTGCTGGTGTATGTGGCGTCGGCATTGGCGCTACTGGTCACGACCAGTTTCTTGAACTTGCGGCGGTATTTACGACAGCGGCGAATTGAGATGCCGCTGCCGATTGCCGGTACTTGGGTTGGCGTGGGGGCAGTGCTGATTGTGATCGTGATGATGCTGGCGATGCTGATTCCGCGGCCGGGGGCGGAGGTGGCGCTGTCGCGGGTGCCGTGGCAGGTTCGTTCTCCGGAAGGTTTGTCGCCATCAAACCGAAGCGTGTTGCGCGACGGCGGTGAGAAGCAGGAGGAAGAGCAACAGAGCACAACGAGTGGTGAGAAGACTGGCGAGAAAGGAGAAGAGACCGGACCGCCGGATGGCTCGCCGGCAGAGAAGAAAACCGATGGTCCCGACGCGAAGAGCGACTCCGGCAAGCAACAAGGCGAAGGAGAGAAAAGCTCGCGCGATGCAAAGAGCGGCAAGCAGGACGAACACGCGAAGCGCAGCGACACGCCGCCTCGGTCGGAGCAGAAGGGGGAAACGACAGCGGAAAAAAACGAGCCGGGCAAGTCGAACGAGAGCAGTGATTCCAAACAGGAGTCGTCGGACCAACAGAAAAGCGCGGAATCGGCAGAATCGAGCGAAAGCTCTCAAACTTCAACGCCGCCGATGTCGCATCCGATGAGTCAGATTCTCAACGCGACCTCGCCGCTCAACGGGCTGCTGGGGTTATTAAAGATATTGTTCTACCTGGCCGCGGCGATTTTCATTGCAGTTTGCGTGTGGAAGTATCGCCAGCAGATCATGCAGGCGATTTCCGATCTATTGCGGATGCTGCGAGAGCTGTTTGGCGGTCGGCGAGCGGCGGAAGAAGGGGGCGAGGAGGAAACTACGGCGACACGCGCGCGGGTGCGGAGTTTCGCGGAGTTTCACGATCCGTTTCTCGCGGGCGTGCATGGGCAGATGCCGCCGGAGGAGTTGGTGCGATACACGTTTGCCGCGTTCGAGGCGTGGGCCAGTGATCGGGGGCGGCCACGGTCGCCGGATTGCACGCCGCTGGAGTTGATGCAGTCGGCTGTGGAGCCGCGGACGCCGCTGCATGTGGAGGCGCGTAAGCTGGTGCGGTTGTACGGAGAACTTGCGTATGCGTCGCGGCGCGTGCCGCGACAGGCGGCGGACGAGCTGGGAACGTTGTGGCAGCTTATGCGCAGCACGACGGCTATCAATTAAGCGAGCGTGTTTCGTCGTCTGGGGGCACGCTACGCCGTTAGCCTTTTTCAAAAGAGGCTCACGCAGAGGCGCTAAGGCGCAGAGTAAGGAATTGAACCACGAAGGCACGAAGACCACGAAGAAGAAAGAGAATGAGCAATCTTTTTTACAGCCACTTCCAAACTTCTTTGTGTCCTTCGTGCCTTGTGGTTCCATTCATTTTTGTCTTTGCGCTTAGAGAATCGCGCTAAGCCGCAAGCGGTTGGATAACGGTTCTCTCTGTATAGTGCCACGCCCTTCGAAGACTCAGGGCGTGCCACCCGAGGTCGCGGGCGCTCATGGGGAGCGGCGGCGGGTGAAACATTCGCAAAGCAGCGAGCCTAAAACCAATAAGGCAAAGCCAGCGGGTTCGGGCACGTTGTCGCTCTGGGGCGAGCCGGTATTCAAGCCAGTGCCGCTGCCGAGGACTGCACCAAAGTTGGCTCGCCAAGCATTGTATGCTTCCTGGCTGCCGTTGTTTTTGCGCCAGACGACGTAGTCGGCCGAGTCGACAAAGCCGTCGTGGTTGAAGTCGCCGGTGATGATCACCGAGAGCGTGACCGCGTTGGCGAGATAGTTCACTTGCCAGTTCAGGTCGAATGCGAGTGTGGGCAAGGCGACGCTGGCGAACTGGCCGGTGATGCCTTGTGTGGCGGTAAGAATTTGGAAGATGTCGCCCGCGGCGGGAGCAAAGAGCGTGCCGCTGACGTCGGCCAGCGCGACGCTCAGGTTGCCGGCGAGATCGGCTTTGCCATCGACGTTGATCGTATCGTAGTCGACGCCGGCCGAATGGCCGCCGAGATCGATCGCGATCTGGCCGCCCGCTTGATGGTAGAAATCGCCCTCGACGGCAATGCTGCCAGTCGGGTCGATCGGCGTGCCGACGATCGACATAAAGCGGGCACGCATCGAAGCGGCGACGAGGTGGGTGCTATCGACGGCCGAACCCGCGCCGTAACCATAAAGGCGAATTTCGAGAGAGTCGGTTGTCGGCTGCGGTGAGATGAACGAGCCGGTGATCGTCAACTGATTGCCGGAACCAACCGTGGTAAAATGCGATTGGGCCAGTTGCTGGCCGGCATTGAAGCCGCTAGCGCTGGAAAAGACTGCGTAGTCGGTCGCCGAGGTCGCGCTTTGGCGCCAGAGGGTGAAGCTCGCGCTGTCGGGAATCATCGCCATGCCGGTGATCGCTTGGACGGAAAACGACACGTAGTCGTCGCCATCGAGCGCGCTTTGCTGCGTGGGGCTGGTGGAGAAGCCGGCGATGTTGAATTCGCTGCCGGCGTTGTTCGTCCCGCTGGGAGAAACGCCTGGGCCGAAGCTAAGGCCGGAGGTGAGCGTCATGTTCGAGTCGGTGCGTTTGAGTGCGGTGAGCGGCGCACCATCTTGCACGCCGTTGAAATTAAATTCGAGCGTGGGAGCGCCGACGACGCGGCCGTTGAGCGACACGAGATTAACGTGTGTGTTGCCCGTGTTCACGCTGGCGCCCCAACCGTAGAGGCGGAACTCGACAGGGCCGCTGATGGCTTCGGCGGCGGGAATCGTCGCGGTAAGCGTGTGCTGGTTGCCGTTGCCGGTGTCGCTGATCGAAAGTTGCGGCGAAAGAGCCGCCCCGGCGGTGAAGCCGCCGATGCTGGAGAGAATGGCAAAGTTCTGGGCCGCTGCTGGTCCATTGCGCCAGAGCCGGAAGCTGACGCTCGACGGGATGACCGCGGCGCCGTTCGTGGGATCGATCGTGAAGGAAATGTAATTGTCAGCATCGATCGCTTGGGCAAGCGTGGCGGTGGCATGGCCGATGTGATTGAACTCATCGCCGGCGTTCGAGCCGCCAGAGCTCCAGCGCGGCCCGGTACCCGGGCCCCAGTCGAGTCCATCGGTTACTTCGAGATATTGGTTCTTCGTCGAGGTGGCGAAGAGAGGCACGGCATCCTGGGTGCCGGTGAAATCGAACGTGAGAATGTTGCCTTCGCCCGAGTTGTAACTACTTGCCGGCAATGCGGCTGGCGTGATGGTCGGCCAAGAGGTCGCATCGTTTGGACGGCCGGGTGAAACGACGCCTTGGTTGTACACATCGCCGACGATCGTGCCCTTGCCGCGGATTTCGCCGCCGGCTCGCACGTTGACCCAGCGGTTGGTGGCCAGCGTGCCGTCTTCGAGGTCGACACGACCGTGGTTGCTAATTCGAACTTCGTTCTGCCCCTTGAGCGTGCGGCCGGGATGAATGTCGACAACCTGCGTGGCGGTGGCGCCGCGGACTTCAAAGCCCAAGGTGGTAACATCTTCACCGACGTGCGCAATTCGCGGGCTGGCCGTGGTGTTGGCCAGGACGGCCGACCATTGATTCATCGGGTGGCTGTTGCCATCCCACGACGTGCGATCCTGCACATTGCCGCCGTTCGGTCCCGTCCAGGTGCGATATTCCACCACGCCACGAGTAACGCCTTCGGCAATCGCGTAGCCTTCGAGCTGCGTGGCAATCGCCGCGTTGGCGGGAACGCTCAGGCTCAGCGGGCTGGTTTCGCCTGGATCGGTATTCAAGTTGAACAGCACGCTCGACTCATCGTCGTAGCGGATGAGCTTCATGCCGGCCTGCGTGATGACGGCCCAGCGAGTGACGCGCGGGTCTGGATCGGGCAGGTTGGCGGGGCGACTGCCTTGCTGCTCGATGATGATGTAGTCGCGAGCGCGCTGTTGGCCGACGCCGGTGAGCGTGGGCATGATCGAGGTGCCGTCGATGCCGACGGGCGTTTCGACGCCGGCCAGGTCGGCGGCGGTCGCCATGAAGTCGGCCATGTCGGTGCGATAGCCGCTGCTTGAGCCGGCCGCGATCTTGCCGGGCCAGTAGGCGACCGTCGGCATGTGGATGCCGCCTTCGTAAGCCTCGAATTTGCCGCCGCGGAACTGGCCGTTGGCGTTGAAGAAGTCGACCGGCGAGGCGTCTTCGCCTGTCGGCCCGTTGTCTGAGGAAAAGATGATCAGCGTGTTGTTCAGGATGCTATCGGCCTGGTTGCCGTCGCCGTTCGGATCTTTCAGCTTGTTGAGGAGCGAGCCGATGCTGGCATCCATGCGCGTGATCATGGCGGCGTAGGCTTTTTGCTGAGTTGTCCAGCCGGGCTTGGAGGCATAGATGCCGTAGCCTCCAGGGGCGTTCACGATCGAGTCGATATCCCAGTGCGGGATCGTGTAGCTCACCTGCATGTAGAACGGATTGGCATCGCTGGCATGGGCGGCAATGTACTGCTCCGACTTGGCAGCGATCAGGTCGTGCGAATATTGTGGAGTGCCGCCGGGGCCGCCGTTGTTGGGAACGGTCGTGACGCCATTCGGCGCGCCGGCCTGCGTTTGCCACATGTAGCTGTAGAAGTAATCGTGCGCGGCCCCGTGATTCAGGTAACCATAGAAGTCGGTAAAGCCGTGGTTATTGGGCAGGCTGTTGGGAGCGGTGATATTGGGAAGCGGATCGGCGCCGTTGAGGTTGCGCACGCCATCGGCGCCAAAGCCCCACTTGCCGAAGATGGCCGACTGGTAACCGGCCGGGGCAAGCACCTGCGGCGTCATGATGTCGACGGCGCGGAAACCGGTGTCGAGCTCGTCGTTGCCATCGACGCTGGAGTGGCCTTGATGGAACCCGGTGAGCAACGACGCACGGCTGGCGGCACAGGTGGGACACGAATAGGAATTCGTGAGCCGCATGCCGCCCGCCGCGAGCGCATCGAGGTTGGGGGTTTGGATTTGGGTCTGGCCGTTGAACCCGACCGAACCATAGCCGAGGTCATCGGCGAGAATATAGATGATGTTCGGTTTCGGACTTTGGGCACAAACCAGATGCGAGGGCTGCGCTGACCACGCAAGCGTGGTCAGGCAAGCCAATAATATGTAATGCCTCATTCTGTTCTGTCATTCTATCGTTTTCGGCGGTTTAATCCGCCGATTAGCGCGAGCTAGCGCCCGCGCCGCTTCATCAAGGGGATGCCAATCAAGGACGAAACAAGCAGAACCATGGAGCCTGGCTCGGGGATTTCGACGTTCGTCTCGATCGTGACGTTCGAAAAGGTCGATCCATCTCGGGCATTCACATTGTTCCCCAAATAGAAACCAACACGATCGAATGTAAAGCTTCCGTCGGCAGGGAAAACCGTCGAAGAATGATCCGTTACTGCAAACGTTGACAGGTAATCACCGCCGCTGATCTTGCCAGTTATATTCAGCTTACCACCACTGCGTGTGATGATCATTTCATAGTCGGCGGTAGGATTAGCACCTTCAATAGAACTGTCTTCCGGATCGGCGGTGACATTCCCTAACGCCACCGAACCAATGGTCGTAAAAGTCGTGTCCATCGGGCTAGTTGCGGCCGTCTCTTGTGCCTGCACCTTAAGATGCGTCTGATTCGAATTTGCGTACTGAGCAAAGAATCCATAATTGGGCGCATCCTCCGCGACAACAGGTGAACCGGGACCATCGAACAGCCCGAACCGCAAATTATTGTTAAGGGTATTGACTCCGGTCGTGGAACGATTGGCCATGGAAAGCGTCGTGGTGAGCTTGATGTAGTCACCATCGTTGGCCAGTGTGACAGCGTCAAACGGCGCCATGAGAGTCATGATATCAGAGGCCACATCGGCAGCCGTAAATTTTGGTGAATTGGTATTTCCGTCTGTTACTGTGATGGCGCCGTTGGTGTTGTGAACAACCCAGCCGGTGACCGGAATGCTGGCCGCGTCCGCCAACGGGGCCCAAGCCGCAATGGCCAGGGCAAATGCGGTGATTCTCATCAAGTTGCAAGTCATCTTCATTAGTTACACTCCCGCCAGCCACGAGGGCTTGCATAAAAAAGGGTCCATCAAGGGTTAACCACTACACTTACACTACGTTGTCGAACTTTCGTCTTTCGCACCCCATCGGCATGGGTCGGCGGCGACTGCCCCGGCGCCGCCGACCGCTACTACATGCCGCCGATCTGGGTTTTATAAGGGTGTTGCTTGATTTTCATGGTTTGCTTGGAAAACGCGCTAAGCCGCAAGCGGCTGGGTTACGTTTTTCGTCTTAGTTTCACTATAAACAGAAACTTTCATTACGCGCCGCTTTTGGCGGGTTTTTTCACCGTCCCGGCGGCCGACTTGACAGGCCATTCCGCGGAATCCGACCGGGCGGAGCCAAGGAAGTTGTCGAACTTCGCCACGATCCCTGGATGATTCTTAGCCACGTTGTGCTCTTCGCCGACGTCGGTCGACAGGTCGTATAGCTCGGTCTTGTTGGCTTTCGTGTAACGGATGGCTTTCCAGTTTTTCCAGCGCGACGCCTGGGCTTGCAGGCCGTC
>CAZGMU010000127.1:2101-4842 GCA_964526975.1 uncultured Planctomycetaceae bacterium | reverse complement strand
ATGGCCGCCACCGAGCGAGGCGAATGTCGGCATGATATCGCCAAAATAAATCGGAGAGTTTGTCGTCTTACCAGCCGGCACGCGGCCGGGCCACCAAGCGATGAACGGCTCGCGGATACCGCCTTCGGTGACGTTGAACTTGTAGCCCCGCAACGGGCCGTTGGAGTCATTGAAGTCGGGGTTGTTGCCACCTTCTTTGTGCGGGCCGTTATCGGAAGCAAAGATTACGAGCGTGTTGTCGTCGATCTTCAGCTCGCGGAGCAAATCGAGCAGACGGCCGATATCGCCGTCCATGCGCGAGATCATCGCGGCGTGGCCTTTTTGCGGCTCGGGCCAATCGAGGTTCGCATAGGGGCCGTAGCTGGGCACCTCCATGCCTTTGTCGCCCGCTTCGTCGTTGGCGTGTGGAATCGTGAAGGCGAGGTACAGGAAAAACGGGCCCTCTTTGTTGTCGCGGACAAATTGGAGCGCTTCGTCTGCAAACAAATCGTGGCTGTATTTTACTTTCTTCGAGGCCACGTTGTGATTGAACGCCGGATTGTCGGAAATGACGTTCGGCAGCTTGACCTTCGCTTCGTTGCGCCACAGATAGTCTGTGTAGTAGTTGTGGGCATGGCCTTGCTTGAGGTAACCGAAGAAGTAGTCGAAGCCATGTTTTCGCGGCAGGCCTTGCGGGTTGCCGGTTGGCTCGCCCAGTCCCCATTTGCCGACGAGGCCGGTCGTGTAGCCGGCGTCTTTCAATACGTTGGCGATCGTCACATCCTCGGCAGCGAGCGCTGCGCCACGTTCGACGGCAGGCTTGTTGCCGCGGACTCGTGCGTGGCCCTGGTGAAGGCCGGTCATCAACACGCAACGGGCAGGCGCGCAAACAGGGGCGCCGGAATAAGCATCGGTGAAGCGCAGGCCTTCGGCAGCCATGCGGTCGAGATTGGGCGTTTTGATTTGCTTCTGGCCGTAGCAGCCCACATCGCCATAGCCGAGGTCATCGGCGAGGATGAAGATGATGTTGGGTTTGGATGGATTGCGAGCTGCGTCTGCCTGGACATTCTGTGGCAAGACAGACAAACATGCCAAGGTGGCAAACAGGCAAGCAATCGGTATGGAAATCGCGCGAATCATTGTATTAGCGACCACTTGCACAAATGTGACGAAGGGAGATTACAAGTTAGTGTCCACGGACTCGCTGCCATTACGGGAACCAATGGCTTGCCAAACCAAGTAATCCACCTCGTTCGTTGCGAAATGCGTGCTGCCATCGACGCAAGCGTAATTCACGCCTCCCGGGTGACGGCTCGATGCGGTGTGAGCGCCGCCGCTTTCATTGACTTGCGTTGCCGAACCACCAGCAGTCCGGAAACAGCTTTTCGCGTTGGGAGGCATCACGTGGTTGTAGCGGGAGGTGGCGTAGTCGCCACGGACCCAACAACGGCCAGCGCAATGAAATTGGGCACTACCCGTGCCTGGAAGCGTGTCTGCGCATTGAGGGGCGTAATCCACCCCCTTTATGCCGCTCGCTGCTGCCTTGACAAACCAATCGCTGGGCGAAGAAATGCGGGTTCGGCTGCCATCGCCTTTCATCATTTCGCTAAACAGGGCGGTTTTCGAAGTGCCATCCGTCACTTGCGTCAAGCTGATCTGATAGTTAGCCACAAAGATGCCGTTGTTTTGCTCCCGATCGCTCATCGTGCCGGTTGTAGCATGCATTTCGCCCGTATCGCTGCCGCCGCTTCCGCGGTAGTTCGTGCGCCCATACCCCTCCTGGCCACAATCGGTGCCAGTCATTTGGTCATCGTAGTCACTCGGGCAGAGGAACCCCTTGGGCTGCGACTTACATACTTCCGGAAAATTATCCACAGTCACGCCAGTTGCCTTGAAGTCGATTTTGTCATAGACCGCCTGCTCCTCGATATAGGGCAACGTATAAGCCAGAAATCCCCAGTGGATGTAGTTCTGACCGCTTGGGTCATTTCCCACTGCACGTCCGAGCGGAAACGCTTTTTTGCCGCTTTCGTAGTTCATTGCGGCAATCGCAAGCTGATGCAAATTGTTGGTACATTGCGAGCGCCGGGCCGCCTCGCGTGCGGCTTGAATCGCCGGAAGCAACAGCGCCACCAAGATCCCGATAATTGCGATAACAACCAAAAGCTCGACCAGCGTGAAGCCGCGTGGAGCGAATTTTGGCCGTTGGCAGCCTGAGCAAGCGACAGTGGGATTTACTTGATTGGTTTGGATATTCATGGTCGAGTCCGTCCGTAAAACCGCCGTGCATGCAGCGGGGTAAAGAGAAGAATGAGAGCAACCATTACCATTGTTGCAGGTTCCGGCACCGAGGCCACATCAAGACCGGCGGCGGCGCTGCTGCCGCTACCCGGCGGATTGCCAAAATTAGCGCGCCAGAGCGCGTAATGAGATGCTCCAATGGGAACGCCGAGCTGATTGTCGTTCGGCAGGGGATTGGTCGTATTCTCGTTTTTTCGCCAGATGACATAGTCGGCGGCGTCGACCTTCCCGTCGTTGTTGAAATCGCCGGGGGTGCCGACGGAAGCACCGACGAGAACGACATCGTTCCCCGTGCCACCTTGATAAGTGATGTGGTAAGTGGCCGATCCCAAGGCGACCGGCGCGCCTTCGATCAAATCGCCAGAGGCGCCGTTCAGCGCACCAAAGATACCGTTGATCGCGCCGGCCCCTAAATTATCGATCAACGTAATATTGCCGTTTCCGGAGGGAGAAAAGTCGCC
>CAZGMU010000127.1:0-2065 GCA_964526975.1 uncultured Planctomycetaceae bacterium | reverse complement strand
ACGAGAAATTCAAACCGGCGTTGCCCAGCGAGATCGCGCCATCGACAACCACCTTGTCGTAATCGGCATCACTGGTCATATCGATGTTCAACGAGGAGAGCGCATCGAAGGAGAGCCCGCCATGGATAGTTAAGGTGCCGACGCTCGTGGTGATCGTACTGGGGTTGGATACCGAGGCAGTTCTGGCATCGATGTCCCCAGGGTAAAGGCGAGCTCCCGCTGTGCTACTCGGGTCGCCTGTCAGGGTAACATTGACAGGACTGGCTACTGTACCGATATAGCCCGTACCGCCCAGCGCAGAGCCGGTGCCGGTATCGTTGATATTGAGCTTTCCGGAACCGACACCGGAAACAGTGGAGACAGTGTTATTTACCACCAACGTACCTTTGGAAACCACCGTCGTACCGGCGTATGGATTGCCGTTCGTTGAAGTCGTCGCTAGTTTCAAAACGCCAGAACCGCCTTTTGTCAGACCGGCGGTACCATCGCCGCGGAGCTCTTCCGTCAAAACCGCATTCGTATCTGGAGCAGTAACGAAGATTTTCGATGTCGTCTGCATGCGGATCGGACTGTTGAAATTGACCGTGAGGTTCCCACCGGCCGATTCTTCGAATCGCAATGCACCATCGTTAAATGTGCTTGGCTGACTGCTGGCCAAGCCATTCAGCAGAAGTTCCGCCTTGCCATCTGGCGTGGTAATGGCTGGGTTTGTAGCAGTCGTTCCCAAACTAAAACTGGTAATGGTATTGCCCAGTTGAAATTGGGCACCATTGCGGACGAGGATGCTTTTGGCTTTGCTGAACACCGTATTTGCAGCACCGCTGCCGTTAATCAATCGCACGGTCCCCTCCGTGATATCGAGCGTTCCCAAAAACGCATCCGACGCACCACCGTATGCGAATTGCAAGCTTCCCAACCCCTGCTTGAGGAGCGTCTTATTTGCATCGGCGGTGATCTGTTGGACGAATTCGGTCGCTGTGTTACGAGCGAGATTGTGGTTTTGGTTAACGGTGAGATCGGAATTCAGTACTACGGGGATGTTTATTCTCGTACGACTCAAGTTTCCAGTACCAGTGCCCAACTCCTCATTGAACACAGCCGCACTTGCGCCGTTATCGAACGTCAGCGTTCCCGACTGCAATGCCGTCGTATACTCATTGTTTGTATTCCGAACCGTCAGCGTCCCAATTGCCATGTTCCCACCACCGAGTGAGATCCCATGACTACCAGTAGTTTTTTCGGGGTCGCTTGTCACACGTTGTTGAAGAATCGCGACATCGCCTTGGGCGTTCGGCACCTGGCCGCCGCCGGTCGTGGGTGGAGAGTCGGTAATATCACCGTCTGCCCAACTATTCGTATCATTCCAAGTAGTCGCACCTTGAACGAATGTGGAGGTTGCCGCGTGGGCCCAAGAAGCCACTAAGCCAACCGCCGAAGTTAGTAACAGGAAGGCTATCGCCTTCGACGAATACAACCGATGAAGCGTCATATCTGAGTCCTCCGAACATTTTCGCTGATGCCGTAGTCCACACAATAAACAAGTCGCTGCGCTCGCAGTCGCTTGTCGCCTCTTTGCCATTCCTAAAACTCGTAGCCTGTGAGCGTTTACCCAACTCCGTATCTGCTGTCGGCAAGTGTCAGACCTTGTTGAAATACTCTGTAGCTTTTTTGCCCCTGCGATCTCCTGATCTTCGTACACTCACTCCTATTTTAAACAAGGCCGCTTCACCAACTCAAAAAACTATCCCAATCTCTCAAATTCAGAATTCACTCGCCACGGTCTCTGCCCCATTGCGAGATCCCATCGCACTCCAGACCGCGTTATCGATGCTGTCGGCAATGAAATGCGTACCACCGTCGACACACGCCATGTTGATGCCGCCGGGGTGGCGGCTAGATGCCGTGTGGGCGCCGCCGCCGTCGTTGATCGAGTTCGCATTGAAGTTGCCGGCGGTGCCGATCAGGCTGCAGCTTCTGGAGTTGGGCGGGAACACGTGGTTGTATCTTGTCGTGCCGTAATCGCCATGCACCCAATTGCGGCCGCTGCATGGGTATTGCTTGGCGC
>CAZGMU010000126.1:0-11453 GCA_964526975.1 uncultured Planctomycetaceae bacterium | reverse complement strand
TATCCAGCCCCGCCGTTTGGTTCGCGGCGTCGACCGCCTCGCGGAGCGAAATCCCGTCGCCCCCGTCGTTGGCTATCAGCGCGGCGATCGACGACGTGTCGCCGTTCACCACGTCCAGCGTGTTGCCAACCGTCACGAACGCCAGCAGCCGCCGCGCTTCCAACGTCTCAAACTGCAATCGGCGACGATTCGGAACCCGCGATCGAGCTTGACTTCCTTTCCGTCGGCGACCCATCTCGTTGCCCCTCAAAGTCGTGCCTCTCAAAAAGGTTCTTCCGGAATTTTAGCGGGTCGCAATCCGCTGGACGATCGTTTTGAACAGGAGGGAACAGAGAAAACGGAGGTTTATGGTTCGTGGATGGTGTTCAGTGCATCGAACAACGAGAGGTAGCCTTACATCCTTTGTTATCTCTGTTTTCTCCTGTTCATCCTGTCTTGTTTCGGCCAGAGATCGCCCACTAAATTTCCGGAAGAACCCTCAAAAAAGAAATCAACTCCGCAGATTCTAACCGCCCCCCCGGTCGACCGCAACTTTCTCTCCCGCGGTTCGCTTCACCAGCGTGCCAACCAACGAGGCAGCCTCCATTTGCGCAGTCCTGTTAGCCCGATAATGCAATCCGCGGAGCAAGCGCAGCCAGCGAGGCAATAATGGGACGCGTCGATCGTCCGCCGCCTGGGCGAAAACCAGCTTGCAGCATGGTCCCACGCGCCTCATAATTTGACTTGACTTGCGAGCGTCGCGCCGCTGTTCCAGCAGGAAACCGGCGAGGCTGGATACGAAAGCCATGCATTGCGGCCGCGCTTCGCAGGGCGCGTCGGCAAGGGGGCTCTTCCCGGCCCCATGTTTCCTGGCGGCGCGATGGGCTGATTCGTTACCTCTTTTTTCTCTTTCCTCCACGAGAGTCCTCCTCTGATGCGAATCCGATCCGCTGGGGCCTGGTCGTTGGATTCCGCGCGCTGCTTCTTTCGCTGGGCGACGGCGTACTGCGGCATCGCGGCACTTGCGCTCGGCGTCATCGCATCGAGCCCCGCCCTCGCCATCCAGAACGGCGACCCCGTCAGCAGCATCGGGCCGTTCGGCACGGTCGTGCAAGTAAACAGTGAGCTAGCAGGCACCGGTACGCTGATCGCGCTGCCCGGCGTTGGCTACGGCGTGCTGACCGCCGCGCATGTAATAGGCCCCAACCGCTTCGAGGAAGTCATACTACACTTGCCGGGTGGAAGCACGACGACCGTCGGCGGCCTGGCGGTCATGCACCCTAGCTATCGTAATCCAGCAGGCAGTATTGGTTCCGCCCTCGCCAATGCTCCCTACGATGTCGCCATCGTTTTGATCGATCCATTTGATCCGAATCTGGGAACGCTTCCTCTGGGTAAATTTGCTTTATCGCTTGGTTCGTCTCTTGACGACGGAGTACGAGCCATTGGCATCGGAGGCGGTGGTGGAATGACTTCTGGCATGTTTGATCTGGCCGGTGGAGCGCCTGGAGCTTTGATGGTGGATCCGCAATTTGGCTTCCCCCTTCAATTAATCGTCAGTGGCGATTCGGGTGGGCCGTGGCTCAATGCAAACAACGAAATCATTGCGCTTTCCAGTACGTCCAGCATGCCCAACGTGTCGCTCCCATTACTACGTGGGCTTGCTCTCGGACCAAGGCTCGATTCCGCAGGCACCTCGGTCTATGACTTTATTCACGGCTCGTTTATCAATAAACCTTCGGGGGCTTGGGATTATCGGGATGACGACTACTTTGAGGGGTGGTCGCCGAGCCAGTGGACTCTCGGCAGGGAGCCCTCCGCGGACGACGTGGTGGTAGTCGCTGACGATATACTCCCTTATTTAAATTTAGGGACGTATGATTATGACCTCATATATGCATTATATGATCATAATGATGTTTTTAGCCCTAAAACGTATGAAATCGCTGGCCTTGCGCTCTTGGGTGGGGATATGCATATTGGAGCTTCGCTAATTGATACATTTGAGGGAGCAGGAGCAGGAGCAGGTCAGGGTGCAGAAGCTTCCGCAGCTTCTCAGGCGCCGATTACGACGCTGAAAGTCGGCGCGTCGGGCACGTATGTCGGGATCGGTAGTCATTTGTTCATTGGCTCCATCCATGAAGAATCACTTTCGGGCGACTTCTTTCCCTATTCTTATTATTATGATTATGCCGTCAGAACTTCTATGCTAGTGACGCCGACGCTTGATATAGCCGGTACAGTCACCTTGAGTGATCGGATTGAAGCTGGCTCCATTCAAGTAACCGGTACGTTGGACGTTCGCGCCGGCGGCTCCATCAAAGCTGATCGGATCTCGGTAAAATCTGGCGGCGAGCTTGAGATGATCTCCTACAGCGCGAACGATGTGAGCGTTATCGAGGTTGATCACTTGTCCATCGAGGGAGAAATGACCCTGTATCAAGGCATCGTCAATGTTGGCCTTGTTACGACCCTCGGCAACGCTAATTCCCCTGGCAGCCTGACGATTACCAATGGCGGCCACCTTACCACGCCCGGAGTCGCATTGAATCCTCAGAGCTATATTAGTCTCGATCCAACCAGCGGCATCACGATTGGCGATACAACCTTTACTTCTCCGACAGGACAGGTCATTTCCGGCTCTCATACCGGTGGCATCATTACCGATGGGCAGCTTGCGGGCGAAGGTCGACTCTTAGGCGACCTGACCATGTGGGGAGGGTCGATCACGCCATGGATTTCGCCAGGCAATTCGCCGGGCGTGCTTCAGATCGATGGCAATTTCGTTCAAGAGGGAGGAAGTCTCGAATTCGAGATTGGCGGAAGCTCGCTTGGCCTTTACGACAGGCTCGTTGTCACTGGGAACGCAAGCCTTGCGGGAACACTTCAACTCTCCTGGATCGACGGCTTCGAGCCGCAGCCCGGCGACTCATTCGACGTGCTCGACTGGACGGGAACGCTCAGCGGCACATTCGGCACTGTTGCCCTTCCCACATTGCCATCGGGTCTCGCCTGGAACACCGACGAGTTGTATGTAAGCGGTGCCCTGCAAGTGACGACGACCGGCTTCCCCAGCGCGTCCGCTGCCGGCCTCCCCGGCGACTTCAACAACGACGGCATCGCCAACGCCGCCGACTACGTGCTGTGGCGCAAGCACCCAAGCGCCCACGGCAACGAGCAAGGCTATATCGATTGGCGGACCAATTTCGGCTCTCTGGGCAGCGCCCCCAGTCTGGCAGAGTCGAGGGGCGCTGTTCCCGAACCGGCGTCGTTGACGCTGCTGGCTCTTGCCGGCGTTGCCACTTTACTAGGACGAATGCGAGCGCGAAATTAAAAATAAATAGCCCGACCGTCCCGGCCGGGCGCTAATCCCGGAGGGATCAACGGGCTCAGGCGACTGCGTCCCCTCTCACTAGGCATACTCACTTCACCAGGGCGAGGTTCGAGCAATCCGGCTCTCTCCCTCCTCAGCCTTGCACGCCTCTACGGCAAAATCGCCGCCGCCCCCGTTACCGCGCCGGCCTGGAACAATGCTCCACGCGGGCTCAGCGGAATTGGGTTGCACATGTAGGGTGCGCAGCTACCTGGTCGGTAGTGGCCCAACGCGTAGATGCATTCACACGGCGGCTCGACACCCATGCAGTACGGCAGCACCGGCAGCGTCAGGAAGAAGTGCGCACCCGACACGAATGGCTGAAAGCAGGGACTGAATGAGTGGCCGTAACGCTCAAGCTGCTCATCCTCGAAGTACAGCGGCTTATGGCACAAGGCCGAGGCCTTCCACATATACGTGGTCTGCTCCCACGAGCGACCTTGGTACTCCTGGCCGTTGTCGATCGAGCACTCGAACGGGAAGTCTTTGCCTTCTGTGCCGTTGATGTCGATGTTCAGTTTCACCTTGTCGACTGTGTAAGCGCGCAGGTTTTCCAGGCTCTTGTCACACGATTCCTTGGCCGCATCGCGGTCGGCTTCAAACGTGGGGGTTGGCGCAAGTGGAGCGGGAGGGCCCGTCTCGATTTCCGAAGGCGGCGTCGGGCCGCTCGGCAAGACCGGTTGGAATTGACCACGCTGCGAAGGTGCTATCGGCTGAGGAATATCCGAGTTGCGAGCCGGATTGCGCTGCGGCTCGTTCATCAAATTGTCTTTGGGCGGTGGAATATCCGTAGGCGTATCCGTCCTGCTCGGAGTCTCGAACTGCGGTGTTTCCAACTGCGGTGTTTCGTCGCCGAACGGAGATCGCAAACGATCCGACGGCGGCGTGCTGCTCGGTGTGTCGGTAGCTGCACTGCCGGCCGAGCCGGTTAGTTGGGCCGAGCGGAAGCTGTCATCTACTTCATCGCGATTCACGACGACGCTACGCGTATTCGTATCGACGCCGGTGCCACTCACGAGCTGTGGAGCATCGTCTTCAAACACCACCGGTCTTACGGCATTGTCCACATGAACTGGCGTGGATTGCGGTCGCTTGAATCGCAACGGATTGCCCGATGAGGCAAACCCGGCAGACGAATCGAGCGACGTCGAGGTTGAAAATCCACTACTCGTATTCGATGCAGGTTGCGAAACCTGGATCGAACGCGAAGTTGTCGTTCCGTTCGCGCCGCGCCATTTGAGCTCGGAGGCCGCGTTTGCATTCAACGCACTAACGGCGAATGCTAATACGGCGAGCGCGCTAAGCCGCAAGCGACTGGAGAGCTCCCTGCTCCCTGCTCCCTGCTCCCTGCTGCTACTCGTCCGACGAGTACTCAGCGGTGTAATTTGGTGCTTCCTGCGTAAT
The DNA here is from genome assembly GCA_964526975.1 of uncultured Planctomycetaceae bacterium. Taxonomy (GTDB): domain Bacteria; phylum Planctomycetota; class Planctomycetia; order Pirellulales; family Lacipirellulaceae; genus JABDGM01. The sequence goes on along the minus strand of CAZGMU010000126.1, from coordinate 6,697 downwards.
AGCGATGTCATGGGGATGGTTCTCCCGCACACTGGCCGCGGTGATTTGGATGAATCGTGCTTCCGTGCGTAGTTCATCGATTGTTTTGGCGCCGCAGTAACCCATGCCGGCCCGCAGGCCGCCCACGAGTTGATACAAAAACGGGCTGAGCGATCCCTTGTAAGGAACACGCCCCTCCACTCCCTCCGGCACCAACTTCCCTTTGTTATTCTCTTGTCCTGGTTGACGATATCGTTCGCTCGAACCGTGGACCATCGCGCCGAGCGAGCCCATGCCGCGATAGGATTTGTACGTTCGCCCTTGGTAGAGCACGCGATCGCCTGGGCTCTCATCGAGCCCCGCCAGCAGCCCACCGATCATCACGGCGTTGGCCCCAGCGGCGATGGCTTTGGTAATGTCTCCCGAGTAGCGAATGCCTCCGTCGGCAATGAGCGTTGTATCTGTTCCCTTAATGGCCTGAGCGGCTTCGTACACCGCGGTGATCTGCGGCACACCGACACCGGAAATGACCCGCGTCGTGCAGATCGATCCCGGCCCGATGCCTACCTTCACTGCATCAGCCCCAGCGGCCGCGAGGTCGCGCGCTCCCTCGCGCGTCGCCACGTTGCCCGCAATGATGTCGATGTCCCACCGCTTTTTGATTTCGCGGACTGTCTCGATGACGTTGGCCGAGTGGCCGTGCGCACTATCGACGACAAGGAAATCGACATCTTTCTCGATGAGGCTGCCAGCCCGCTCAAAATCGAAGACTCCGACAGCCGCTCCAACTCGCAGCCGACCTTGCCGGTCTTTGGCTGCTTCGGGGAAGCGACGCATCATGTCGATGTCTTTGATCGTAATCAGTCCGGTCAGTCTGTTATTTTCGTCCACCAGTAAAAGCTTCTCGACCTTTTTTGCCATCAAAATCTTCTCAGCTTGTTCAAGCGTCACGGTCCCTCGTGCTGTCACCAGGGGCTCGGCGGTCATGACTTCGCTGATCGGAACGTCGTTATGTTCGAGAAAACGCAGGTCGCGGCGCGTAATGATGCCCACCAAGCGGCCATCTTTTACGATGGGAATGCCACTGACTTTCGATCGCAGCATCGTGTCGTGCGCGGTAGCGACGCTAGCGTCGGGCGGAAGCGTCACCGGGTCGACGATGATGCCGTTGGCCGAGCGTTTCACTTTGTCGACCTCGGCCGTCTGCCGCTCGATCGACATATTCTTGTGAATGACGCCGAGCCCGCCCTCTTGGGCAAGGCCGATGGCCATCGCGGCCTCGGTCACGGTATCCATCGGCGAAGAAAGAATCGGCACATGCATGCCGATGCGGGCCGTCAGCCGAGTCGCCACATCGACTTCTGAAGGCACCACCGCGCTGTAGCGCGGGGCAATGAGAACATCGTCAAACGTAAGGCCAACGGCGACGAGCTTATCGGGCAGCGTCTCGCTGCTTTTATTTAGGTTTTGTTCCATGCCTCATTGTGAGGCATGACCCGCTATCGTTCAAGCGGCTATACAGCAGGCACAAGAATGCTCGGTCGCCAAGGCGAAGTGCGAAGCAGCGTTCGGTGCGGTACCCCGGTCACAAAGCGGTGAATATCAACCAATGCCCTTCACTCCGCACTCACCTTCCGCGCACCTGGAAACGGCTCACCCTCGCCAAGCAAAACACCACCATCCCCACAAGCCACATCGTCCTCGGCTCCGGCACTTGCGGCGACAACGCACTTCCGTTTGCTTCGCCAAACGTAGCGCCAAAATTGGCCCGCCATGTATCAAGATCCTGTGCCGAGCCGTTCCTCTTGCGCCAAGCTAGGTAATCGCCCGCATCGACGACCCAATCATGATTGAAATCGCCAGTAAGCGCGCTGGCCGCCCCAAACGTAATCTCACCTGTCGTATACAGCCGCGAAAGATTCCAGGCATAAGGACTATCAAGCGTGAACTGCCCGACCGGCACAACACCCGACCAATCGAATATCCGAAATGCCCGGCCATACTGGCTGGCCACATCCACATCCGCCGCAAAATCAAGCTGTAGCCTGCCATCCAGCCCGACCCCGATTCCCGGCGCGAACGAAATCAGCGAGCCCCAATCGTCACCACCAATTTCCAATCGCAGCGTACCGGTCGAATCCATCGCAAGAGCGTTTTCAACGTAAATCGGAATCGGCGCATCAAAATTATTCGGATCGCCAGCATAATCGCGGACAACAAGCGTTTTCTCTTCGGTAAGCTGCAAGCCACGAATCGAACCATCGGGCCGAATCATGTTCGTGCTATTCACCACCTCCGTGTCGAGATAGCGAGCCCCGCGCGCATCCGCACCGCTGAAATCGGCTCCCGTGATCGTCGCGTTAAACACGGCGTTCTGAACGTTCTGCCCAGAAAAATCCCAACCGCTCAGATCGTCAAAGCTCCACTGGGTTCCGAATAGATCGCGCGCTTGATAACTGGCGGTCGAGTACAGTTGCGCTGCTGTAAACCCATTCAGGCCATACATGTAGGCTCGCCGAATGACCGCCCCCGATAGGTTCGCGTTCGTCATATTTGCGTACCCAAAACTCGCGCCCTCCAGATTGGCGCCCGCCAGATTTGCATTGGTCAGATTGGTATTTCCAAAGTAAGCAAGTGTGAGTTTCTTCCCGGCAAAATTCCAACCCGTGAGGTTGTTCGAGTAGAGCCCAAGTCCGCTGAGATCCCCCGACTGATAACTCGCGGTCGAATACAATTGGGCAGCCGTAAGTCCAGTTCCAGCTTCTCCTAAATCTGCGCCTTGTACGTTGGCCCCAGTGAGCACCGCGTTCGTCAGTGCTGCCCCGCGCAGGTAGGCTCGCGATAAATTGGCTTGGCTAAAGTTGGCGCCAGTTAGATTCGCGGAAGCAAAATACGCATCCGTCAGATTCGCATCGCTGAAGTCCGCGCTCTTCAACGAGGCGTATTGGAACAACGTATTTGTCAAATTCTGCCCCGCAAAGTTCCAACCGTCGAAATAACTAAAATAGCTGCTGCAAAACAAGGTGTGGTTCAGATCTTTCGCCTGATAACTCGCGGTCGCGTACAGTTGTGCAGCCGTGAATCCAAGCACGCCTCGCAAATCGGCCCCACGAATCTCGGCACCGCTCAGGTTCGCGCCGGTTAGTCTTGCACTGGATAGGTTCGCATTCGTCAGGTTCGCGTTACTCAGGTTCGCCGCTGTTAAATTAGCCGAGGCGAAGGACGCTTTTGTCAGGTTCTTTCCCGCGAAATTCCAACCGGTAAGATCATCATGACTAAGCCCAACGCCCGTAAGATCCCCTTCCTGGTAATTGGCCGTCGAGTAGAACTGGGCGGCCGTAATCTGATCACCATACGAGCGGCCAAGGTCGGTACCTATAATTCTGGCGTTCGTGAAATTCGCGTTCGTCAGCGTGGCGTTGCGGAAGCTAGCCCCGCTAATGTCCTGGCCAGCAAAGTTCCAACCCGTGAGATTGTCGTCGCCGCCAAACTTGATGCCCCGCAAGTCGCCTGCTTGATAGCTGGCCGTCGAGTACAGTTGCGCTGCCGTGAACCCACGATACACGGCGCCCTCAAAGTTAACGTCTCGTACCGTGGCGCCCGAAAAATTCGCGTTGGCGAGTGTCGCCCGATAGAACCCGGAATTGCTTAGGTTCTTCCCGGCAAAGCTCCAGCCGCTGAGATCCTGAAATGCAAAATTGATTTTGGTCAGGTCCCCCGTCTTGTAGCTCGCCGTGGAATAGAGCTGCGCGGCCGTCATTCCGGTCGCTTCGTAGAAACTGGCTCCTTGCAACAGCGCGTCCGTCATGTCGGCTCCCGTGAACGACGCGTCAGAGAACCACATATTGCGCAGATCGGCTCCGCGAAAGTTCACGCCAGTCAGCGTGGCATTCTCCATCACGGCGCCGTTAAGATTCTGCCCTTCGAAGTTCCAGCCAGTGAGGTCGTTATAACCGAGATCGATTTCGCCAAGGTCGCCCGATTGATAGCTGGCGGTCGAGTACAGTTGCGCTGCTGTAAAACCATACTGCACAGTTCCGTCGAAGGTTGCCGCGCGCACGTCCGCTCCCGTAAACGTTGCATTGTCGAGTCGCGCCCGGCTGAAGTTTGCATCCTGCAAGTTGGCGTGGCTGAAGTCGGCGCTGATTAACGTGGCGCGATAACAGTACGCGTCATAGAGATTCGCTCCGATGAAATAGCCTCTCTCCAATTGGCGATAACTCAAATCGGCAAATGGCTGCGCACTAACGCCAATACCACCCAAACATGGCACCGCGCTCGCCTGCTTCCCTTGGCCGGGATCCGCCGGGTTGATGTACTCCCACTGATAGATATCCGCGCTCGCGCTAGCTACCAACACTGCGCAAATCGCCGCCAGACTCAACACGCTCGACTTCGTGACCCGCATCCGAACGAACATATCAGCTCCTTCCAAATGTTCGTAACTGACATGGCCGCGTGCCGCTTCCATTGCGCATCCGCAACCCCCGCCAGGAATGGGGATGCATTGTACGAAGACCCGCCATTTAAAACTGCGCCAGTTCTCGACCTCTTGTGCCGGGGAGATTGCCAGAGCCCGGCATCCTCCGCTCACGTATTCGGCCCCCCTCGTCCGGCTAGCTCTCCGCCTCAGCGTCTAATCCGCTCGTTCGCATATAAGTACATTGTCACGCATGATTTGACAGACCACTAGAGCACCAGCTTCAGTCCGTGTTGGCCGAACTCCCCGCCAACACCCCCACCTCGACCCCAAAATACCCCGCCAACTTCCGAATCATCTGCCGGCTGAACGGCTTCTTCCCAGCCAGCACTTCCGAAATCGTCGACTTCGAAATCCTCGTCGCCTGGTGCACCGCCGCCTGGCTCACCCCTTTCGCTTCCATGAGGTGCCGCAGCATATCCGCATCGGAAGCCGACTCAATCGCGTGGTGCTCATCTTCATACGCCGCCGTTAGATCGCTCAGCGCATCCAAATACAACTCTTCACCCTCATCCAATCCTTCCTTCGCCAGCAACTGATCCATCACAACCTGCGCTGCGCGAAGATGTGCCTCCGAACGAATCGATGCCAAAGGAAAACTCTGAACTAAATTCAGATAAGAGCCCTTCTGCGGGCGTTGCAATCCAAATTTCGCTTTCGTTGCCATGATTACCTGGCCTTTCGCCGTTTGACCTGCCTCAGACGCGCCGCGCTAGCCTTCTTCGGCGCCGGCGAAAAACATCCACACTCACCTTGCCACTTATTCTGGTCGTAGTCGGCGTGTGTTAATACTTTCAATACGAACACCTTTTGACTGGCGTACAAGATTCGCGTCACCAAGCGAAACTTGTTGCCCCCAATGTTGAAGACTACGCAGTTCCCAACAATGCTTGCGGTCACGAAAGACGCCTTCACCTCTGCCCACGAACGCCACGCCACGCGTTTGTTTCGAACATGTGTGTACCATGCCCGCAACGGCCCCTCCGCGTCGCCGCGATCTGGCAACGACCAAAATAGCTTGAGTCGCGACTGCGAAATCACCCGCATCTCCGCCCCCTACCAATATCGGCACCCAACGGGATTATAGTTCGCAAAATACGAACTAGCAAGCGAGAAAGTTCGCAAAACACGAACCTCCCCATGTCGCTGGTTTCTCTGTCAACCCACCACTTTCGGCCACTTCACCACAAAAAACTTTTCAGTTGAAAGTGGGCCACCACTTCTGCTATACCCAATCCACTACTATACAAAACACCACTTACCCCTTGCGCGCCCAGCCGCTTGCGGCTTAGCGCCCCTCCCCCCTAACCCCAAAGGCTATCCCATGCTCCCGACACCCAACTCCCCGCTCCCTGCCCCCAGCTCCCCGCTTCCTCCCGGCCGCCCTCGCTCCCTCGACGAAACCAAACGCGCCGAAATCTGCGCTCTCGTCGCCAATGGCAGCAGCCTGGCAGACGCTGCCCGCTACGTCGGCTGCAACATCAGCACGATCCGTCGCGAAGCCCGTCGTAACTCGGAATTTGCCGAAAAACTCCGCCGCGCCGAACGCGACGCCGACCTCGCCCCGCTCACCGCTGTTCGCCACGCCGCAAAGCACTCCTGGAGGGCCGGCGTTTGGCTCATGGAACGCGCCGATGCCGAGCGACACGCCAAAAAACACGCCCGCCGAATCACGATCACCCAGCTCAAAAAATACAACGCCTCGCTCGTGCAAATTCTCAAACTCAAGATGAGCAATCGCATGCTCTGCCATAACCTGGCCCGCATGTTCAACGACGCCCTCGACCATTGCGTTTACAAAATCGCGACCGGTCGCGATCCGTTTCCGATCCCGCCCGAAGTCACCCGAGTCGATAGCTGGCTGCCCAAACCACCCCGCCGCGCAACGAATTCACCTTGCCAATCTGCTCCCACCCCGCCCGCCCTTCAAGAGACGAAACCCTCAACCACGATCACGCCGTCAACTTCGAGCGCCTCGTCGCCAGCAAACTCGCCACAAGTTCCGGCAGCCCCAAACACTAACGCAGTTCAGTAACCCCTTCATGCACATCGCGCAATCGCCAAAAGGCAAAACCACCAGCATTATGCACGCGCTACTTTCAACCAACGCCGGTTTTCACCGTTCCTGCGAAGCGTTCGACGTGGCAAAACCAAACAGTTGTGCGCTGCTCACCGAAAATGTCCGCCGCGACGGCACAACTTCCCGCGACGTAACGCCAGCCTCTACCGCCACTTATG